>CAYUPA010000221.1:2934-3436 GCA_964446565.1 uncultured Lachnospiraceae bacterium | reverse complement strand
CGCCGCCCCCGCCGGTTCCATCCGAAGCGGCAAACGGCGCAATACAAGAAAGCCGCCGACAAACGGTGAGGCCGCGAGCGGCCTTGCGGCGGGCGGCGGCGCCCGCTTTGCCGCCCCGGTTCCCGCAATCCGCCCTTAATCCTTTGTGTCCGGCTGACCGCGCACCGCGCGGAGCGTCCGCTCCGGCCGGGTCGGCTTTTGCTTTTCTTTTCGCGGCCGCTTCTCTCTGTACCGGCCGGCGGTCAGCGCTTTCCGCACAACGCGCCCGTCATGCTTCGGCTTTTCCGATTTGCCGCCGCCGCTTCCTTTTCAGACGGACAAATAAAAGCGGCCTCTTTTTTACAGCCGGCCGCCTTCATGCGATATACACTTCTTCTTCTCTAAGTACTCCTTATTCTATTCTTCCTTCTGTTTCAGGAAACCTTCTTCAAACGCGCCGGGAAACTGAAACTTTTTATCTTCATTCCGAAATGTCACGGTGATATAGCCGCCGCTGATTTCT
>CAYUPA010000221.1:0-2912 GCA_964446565.1 uncultured Lachnospiraceae bacterium | reverse complement strand
AACCGTACCGGTGCCAAGCGTCTTGTGAGAGACCTCGCTTCCTGCGTGAATCTTTTCCGTGCCGATACGGCCGGCCGGTTTCTCAGCCGGCTCAGCCCCTGATGCCGCCGGCGGCGCGTAAGACGGCCGCAAGGCCGGGCTTTGCCTGCGGATTGTTTCCCCTTCCGCAATCGGCGGCCTTTCCGCGCCGCGCGTTTCAGAAACGGATTTTACATATGGCCCCGCAGCCTTTATCTGTAAATCTTCTTCCTCGTCGTCCGGGTATTCGGCGGTATCCGCAAAGGCCGGTTCCTCGGGAGCATCACCGTCCGCCGGAGCGTCCGCAAGCATGGAAGAAGCGAGCTGCCCTGCCATCGCGTCATAATCCGCGCGGGAGATCACCGTGCTGTAAAGCCCGACATTCTCGCCCGCATGCTTATCAATGCCCGTATAGACCAGGCTGGCATCCTCATACCGTTTGAACTTGATAACCGCATCGTTCATAAGTCCTTCGTTGAAGACATTCAAACTGACCAGCAGTTCAAAATCCTTTACGTTCAGACCGGTCACTTTTTTGAAAAGCTCCGGCTCCAGCTGAGTTATGACGTCCCGCAAACGGGATTCCCGGTAATCGGTCAGATACATGAATACAGGAATGCGGGTGGCGAACTTAATCAGTTTTTCCTGAATCATCCTGCGCCTGGATTTGTATTCTTTTTCGTCCTCGGTCAGTTCCTTTTTCTCTTTCGGCGTCAGCTTCCTGCCGTCGCGCTTCGCCTTTTTTACCGCGTTCGATTTGTTGATGACGGTCTCAATATCGGCGTTCAGACTGCGGAAACCCTCAATCCGCATCAGCGCCTGCATGGCTTCTTCGCTTGCCAGCAAACGGGCGAGAGTGGCGTTGTCCACATTGACAAGCAAGGCGCTCTCCCAGCGTTTCGCCAAAAGCGTGGCGGACGTCCCCGCCAACGCGATGTCCAGAATCTCGGCGGCGTTGACCTGACGCATGGCGCTGCCGTCGTAAGCCAGCACAGGCAGGAAATTGATAAAATCGCCGACCTTCTTTTCCGGATTTTCTTCCGACACGTTCAGCCGGCGGCTGTAATCGGAAATCTGACGCAGCGCCCGGTCGAGAGCAAAGTCGAACACATAGCATTCCCGCTTGATGATCTCTTTCTCTCCGTCGTCTTTGGTGATCTCCCACGGGCTTTGCACACGGAAAGCCGCCTGGAAATACGTCTCCGGGCTTTGCAGGTTGCGCAGCATGAAGATGCCCGTCCACGGCCTGATGGTAACGCCGGTCGTCAGCTTCCCGCAGGAGAGCGTGACGGTCTTTGTCGCGAGCGGGTCGTGCATAGACTGCCGGACAGGTTCCAGCGCCGACGCGCCGATGCCTGCCTTCGAGCCGGCGCAGACGTTCACCTTATAATCATGATAAAACGTGTTCTGTTTCTGCTTTAAGAGATTTGCCATCGCATGGCATGACGCCACGTTCGGCAAAAACCACAGCGTATGTGAGAGGACATTGAGCAGCCTCGTGTCGGAGTAAGGCATAGGCGGCTTCTGCGCGCCGAGCTTTAACTCCTCAACGGTTGTTTCCAGATAAGAGCCGCGGATCAGGTCAAGCCATTTCTGCACATAATCCTCATACTTGAAACGCGCTTTTTCGCCGGTTCCCTCCGCCGAGAAGAATACATTAAGGTCGAATTCGTCAAACTCGCCCTGCCTCGCGATCCGCTGAATGCTGTCCGGGATTCTATAAGTCATCATGACCATCCGCGGCAGCGCCGCGTAGGGATTTCTCTCTCCCGCCTTCGGGCGGTAGTCCGGAAAATCGGAAAGACGCGGCCATTCCTCTTTGGCCTTCTGCTCGTCCGAGTAAGTCCAGTTATAAATCTGTTCCTCGATAAACTCGCCGGAGTTCAGCGCGCGGAACGGCGTGCCGGACAGATACAGGTAATAGAACGCCGTAATAGGAAGCCACGTTTCATTGTAGGCGTTGCCGGTGTCGTACTTCTCCGGGTCTTCCTCGTAGGTATCCTCGTCCTCTTCAAACAGCTTTTTGGCGCTGTCCTTCCACGCGCCGAAGTGATACTCGTCAAAAATAACCAGATCCCAGTTGGTGGAATGCACCCATTCGTTTTTGGCCTTGATGCCTCCGGTTTCCTTATCCTCGCCGAGAAAATCCTGAAACGAGCCGAAGCAGACGATGGGGCGGCTCTTGTCCGCGCTGCCGTACAGCGCGTCGGCGGTCGGCTCCCCGGGAGAGGCCGGACGGGTGATAAACTGCCAGCCCTCAAAATCCATGTGGGTCGTCAGGTCTTCCCGCCACGCGGTCTGCACGGCCGGCTTGAATGTGAGGATCAGGATTTTCTTCAGCCCCATGCGTTTGGCCAGTTCGTAGGAAGCAAACGTCTTGCCGAAGCGCATTTTACAGTTCCACAGAAACTTCGGCGTCCCGCCGCCGTTTTCCTCGCAGGCGGAAGCAAAGTAGCGCATTGTCTTTTCTACGGCGGCCTCCTGTTCCGGGCGCATGGAAAAAGTCTGCGTGCGGTTCTCCGCGTTTTCGCTCCCGGTCTGCACGGCGGCGACGGCGGCCTCCACGTCGGCAAAGGAACATCTGAACCATTCGTTGCGGTCTTCGCCCGCGTTCAGCCGCGGAAAGCCTTTTTTCTTCAGCGCCTGATGGACGTCATGGTCAAGAAAGACGGAGCCGTCGTCCTTCATCGCGTTCCACGAGCCGAGGATTTTATACTGAACGGCGGCGGTGTGAAGCTGTTCTTTGACGCGAGTCTCCACATCGCGCTCCGTATAGCCGACTTTGATATACCCCGCGTGGGAGGAAACGCCGCACAGCTCATAGGCGTAAATCTTCGGGCTTGCCTCAGGGCGCTGCGGGAAAAACTCCTCCCGCTCAGGCATCGGAGCCACCG
>CAYUPA010000220.1:0-3448 GCA_964446565.1 uncultured Lachnospiraceae bacterium | reverse complement strand
AAATCACTGACTTATGGTATCATATTTTCTCGGGCCTTGTCAATGTAAAAATCGTCTTCGGTTCCAGCGGCCTCCTCCCGGCCGATCTAAACAAGCTGACGGACCGCCCGGCCATTTTGCAGGGACGTCATAGATTTTCATTCTTCAGGACGTCGATCGGATTCTCCTTTTTGATCTTGCGCATCGCATATACCATTGTGACGAATACCACGAGGAAAACGCTTAAAACGGCGATGCCGACAGCCCTCCACGGCAGATGGAACGACGTTTCATAGCTCGCCATAACGGAACGGTAAATGAGATACGTAATGCCGCAGGAAACAGGCAGTCCGTAAAGAAGCGCTCTTGAACCGTAAAGCAGACATTCAAAATTCATCATCCGGTTAAAGCCTTTTCCCGACATGCCTACCGATTTCAGCACCGCAAATTCCCTTCGGCGCAGGCTGATGTTCGTGGAGATGGTATTAAATACGTTCGCGGCCGCGATCAGGGAAATCAGGACAATAAATCCGTAGGAAAACACCTTTATGATCGTAACGAAATTGCGTTCCGACTCTGTTTCCTGCGCCATATCGTATAAACCCTGCGCGCTGAAGCCGTTCTCACTCAGCACGGTTCTGACGGCGGCTTCACTTTCCCGATGATTATCGGATTGGATTGTAAAATTATACAAATATGCATTGCCGTTTCCCGCAAAATTTTCGTCAAAATCCGCAAAAACCGCATCCATGAGACTGATCGGATACATCAGACAAAGATCGTCAATGTCGTGAAGAAAATCCGGCTTCCCGGTGAGTACCTTTCCAGCGCTCAGAACGGTGCGTTCCTCTTCTGTAAAGAAGTCAACCGTAAATTCATCCCGGCTGAAAAATTTCTCCGTTTCGTATTTCTGCGTTTGCGAATTGAACTGCGTTATCCCATCCAAAGCCACAGCGAGCGGGCGCGCCGGGTCCATAAACTTTTCTTCACGCAGTCCGTTTGATTTAAGAAACGCGCGATAGGCCTCGTCATCTACAAAAGTGACATACAAATAGATACTCAACTCGCTGTCGTCATTGTCCTGCCCCAGGTTGGCTTTTAGGAAAGACCGCCCTTCGCCGGTCAGAAATTCCGACCGGACCGTCGCATAGCTGCCGTAAATATCCCGCGTGTAAACACAGTCCGTAACGGATTGGGACGCCTTGATCCGTTTCAGCAGTTCATCGGGTGAAATCCTGTCAAAGTCGTATTGACTGGCTTGATACGTAAGATCATAGCCGACCGTCTGAAAACCTCCGGAAACCATTTCCGTCAGATAATCGGTAAAGGCGGAGGCGGATACAAAAAGGACAATGCTCATAAAAAGGCTCAGTACAGTTGCCCTGTATTTTTTTCGGTTTCGCTTGTAATACTTACTGGCGAGAACGCCCGGAAGGCCAAAAAGCGCATAGGTCAGCCTGGATGTTTTTGCCTTATTGTTCTTAACCTTGATATCCTGATTTTGGCGAATTGCCTCGACAGCGGAAACCTTCATGGCCCTTTTTGAGGGAATCCATGCGGAAATCAAAACGGTTATCAGCGCGACCGCGGCCGCCGTCAGAATGGATGCCGGCGATACGCGGAGCGTCATATCAATCGGGAACCCGCTCGACCGGAATTTATTGCCGATCAGCAGTAATGTGATGCCGATGCCTCCCACTCCGGCAAGGATGCCAGGCGGAATCCCAATGGCGCTGACTGCGAACGCTTCAAAGATTACCATGCGGCGAAGCTGTTTTTGGGTGGCGCCGACGGAAGAAAGCAGTCCGAACTGCCTTGTGCGTTCCGACACGGAAATCGAAAACGCGTTGTAAATGAGCGCGACCGAGCCAAACATAATGAGAAAAATAACAATGGCGGCAAGGCTGTAAAGCGTCAGGCCGAAGGTATCAAAGCGGAATGTGCCGGTAACCATCAGCAAATCGCGGTTGGTTTCATTTCCCAAATGATTGTCCGCCATAAACCCGTAGATATCCTTCGGCTTTTTCGTGCGAAAATACACGTCATACGCATAATCAGCCGTGGGATCGCCGTCCGCAATCGTGAGCGCCGTATAGCCCGGCGCGGAGAATTCCTCGATTCTCCGAGGCAGCCGCTCGTAAAAGCCGACGACCGTATAGGTACGGGTTTCCCGTATCTCCAGCGTTTCTCCGTTTCGGACGGTTTCGCCTCCTTCGTCAATATAACAGGGCGTACCCTGCGTCAGAACGTCCCCGTCAAGGACTCTTTGCCCGAGGGAAAGCGTTATCGTTTCGCCAGGACTGTGTTTTACGCCGCCGTTTGTAAGCAGATGATCCGGCAGCAAAATCTCGTTGGAAGCGGTCGGATATTTGCCGGAGGTTATATGAACCGGAAAAACATTTTCCACGCGGTCCCCCGCGCCCAAAAGATAAATGTAAGGCTTGAATTCGTTTTGACATCCTTCCGCGGCCGCATAGCCAAGCTGCTGAAGATAGACTGCCTCCTCCGTTTTCCTGTTGTCCGCAACCGCCTCATAGACTGAGAACTCGGTCCCGAGCGTTTTTCCATACCAGTTGCCGTACGAATAGATTGTGTTCTGCAGCGCGTAATTCTGAATACTGCTCGCAAAAGTTGTGACCGCGCAGATCATCGCCGCGGAAAGGATAACGCCGATAACGGTGACGACGGTTCTTGTTTTGTTTTTCTTTAAGGTTTGAAGCGTTACTTTATGAAATACATTCATCGGCGGATCACCTCGTCCCGGATAATGCGGCCGTCCTCGATCGACAGGATCCGATCCGCCCCGCAGGCGATCCTTTCATCATGCGTAATGATCAGCAGCGTTTGATCATATTTTTGATTCGATTCTTTCAAAAGCGCAACGATTTCCTGACTGTTTTTTGAATCCAGATTCCCGGTCGGCTCGTCCGCAAGCACGATGGACGGCTCGTTCATCAGCGCCCTGCCTATGGATACCCGCTGCTGCTGCCCGCCGGACAGCTGGTTCGGCAAATGATTCTCCCTGCCGGTCAGTTTCAGCGTAGCAATCAGCTCTTTTAACCGCTTTTGGTTGACCTTTCTGCCGTCCATCAAAACCGGCAGCGTGATATTTTCCGTTACATTCAACACAGGGATTAAATTGTAGAACTGGTAAATAAGGCCGACCTGTCTGCGGCGGAAGACGGCAAGCTGCTCTTCGCTCTGCGCATATACATCGCAGCCGTCCACATACACTTTTCCACCTGTCGGTTTATCCACTCCGCCTAAAATATGAAGAAGCGTTGATTTTCCCGAACCGGACGGTCCGATGATCGCAACAAATTCCCCTTTATGTACGGAGAAAGAAACCGAATCCAGCGCTTTGACCTGATTTTCTCCTTTGCCGTAGGTTTTGCAGAGGTTTTCTGCCCGTAATATTTCCATGGTTCCTGCTCCTTCCGGGCCGCTGAAAAATTCCTGTTGAGCGGTT
>CAYUPA010000219.1:0-3459 GCA_964446565.1 uncultured Lachnospiraceae bacterium | reverse complement strand
CCTTGCGCTCCGCGTAATTCCAGTACTGGCGATAGCCCTCGAGCGGGAGCGCAAGCTGCCCTTCCTGCAGTTTACTCTCCTGAATGCAGAAGATATCGGCGTCGGCTTCTTTGAAGAAATTGAGAAAACCTTTTCCCATGCAGGCGCGCAGACCGTTTACGTTCCATGATATCAGTTTTTTCATCGGGTTTCTCCTGTTTTCCTCTATCCGCGGGCGCCTTGCGAACCGGCGGTCCCCTCACCGAGCCGGGCCTTTTTTTCTTCCGCGCTGAGGCTTCTCCAAACCGTACACAACATCGTGATAAAACAGGCGAGGCCTCCGATCGCGTTGGAAATCGGCTCCGCCAGGAACACCCCGTTTACACTGGGGCTGATCCACCGCGGCAGAAGGATCGTCAGGGGCACAACGATAAACGCCTTGCGCAGCAGGGAAAAAAAGACGGCGAACTTCGCGCGCCCCAGCGCCACAAAGGTCGACTGCCCGCAGAACTGGAACGACATGAATACGTAGCCGAAGAAATAGATATGCAGGGCTTCCACTCCCTGCGCGATCATCGTCGTGTCGCTCGAGAACATCCGAAACAGCGGCTTCGGGAAGAAAAGAATCAGAAGCCACGCAAGCGCCGTATATGTGAAACCGGACAAGGCGGTAAAAACGATTCCTTTTTTTACCCGGCGGTACTCCTTCGCGCCGTAGTTATAGCCAAGAACCGGCTGCGAACCGTTCGTAATGCCCGAAACCGGAAGCCCGAAAATCTCCCGAATCGAATTTATGACCGTCATGATGCCGACATAGAGATCGCCGCCGTAAATGGAAAGCACGCGGTTGCAGACGATCTGACACGTGCAGTTGGTCGCGGCCATGATAAAGCCGGACAGTCCGAGCGAGAGAATTTCTTTTGTGATCGAAAGCCGGACGCGCAGCAGCGCGGGCCGAATGCGGAGAATCGCTTTTTTTCCGCAGAGAAAGAAAAGGACCCACGCGCAGGAGACGCCCTGCGCGATCACGGTCGCCATCGCGGCCCCGCGCACGCCAAGGTCAAAGACAAAGATAAAAAGCGGGTCCAGCGCAATGTTCACGACGGCGCCGAGTACCGTCGTCAGCATTCCCATCCGGGCAAATCCCTGCGCGTTGATATAAAAATTCATCCCCACGCCGACCATGCTGAAAACCGTGCCAAGCAGATAGACTGTCAGATAGTCGTTCGCATACCCGTAGGTCTGATCGCTCGCGCCAAAGGCGTAGAGAACCGGCTTCTTAAAACAATAACACAGCGCCATAATCAGGAACGAGGCGCCAAGGAGCAGCGTCATCGAAGTACCCATGATCGTCTCCCCGCGTTCCGTATCGCCCGCGCCGCGCGCGATGGAGCAAAGGGGCGCCCCGCCCATGCCGAACAGCTGTGTGAAAGCCGTCACAAAGGTGATGATCGGAAACGTAAGCCCGATGCCGGTCAGCGCCAGACCGTTCGTGCCGGGCAGATGGCCGATATAGATGCGGTCGACTACGTTATACAGCACCTGCACGAGTTGCGCCACCGTAAGGGGAACGGCCAGCGATACGATATGCCGCCAGACCGCGCCCTTTGAAAAATCGTTTTTCGCGCTGTCTTTTGAAAAATCGTCCTTCATACGGTCTTCACTTCAGGCTTTCCACAGCCGCCCGTTCAATGGCAAGCCCTTTCGTATAGCGGTCGATAAAGCGGTCGAACCCTGCGACGTCCTGCGGATCCGGTTCGACGCGGACCGTCTTTGCCCCCGCAAACACGCGGTTTCGCAGATAATCGCTGAGCGTTTCCGTTTTCTCATGGTACAGCATATAGGAGGCCAGAATCGCGATGCCCCACGCACCGCCCTCTCCCGCGGTCTCCATGACGGAAATCGGCGCGTTCATCGCGGCCGCGAGAATTTTCTGTCCGACGAGGGGCGTCTTGAACAGCCCGCCGTGGCCATAAATCTCATCGACCCGGGCCCCTTCCTCTTTCATAAGGATATCAAGCCCGGTCTTCAGCGCTCCAAGCGCGGTGAAGAGATGGACGCGCATGAAGTTCGAAAGCGTAAACCGGCTCTCGGGTGTCCTTACGAAGAGCGGACGCCCCTCCTCGAAGCCCGTAACGTGCTCTCCGGAAAGATAATTATACGCAAGAAGGCCGCCGCAGTCGCTGTCACCTTCAAGCGCCTTGCGGTAGAGAACGCCGAACAGATCGTTCAGGGGAATCTTCATGCCGAAGGCTCCGGCAAATTCCTGAAACAGCTCCACCCACGCGTTTAAATCCGACGTGCAGTTGTTGCAGTGCACCATCGCGACCGGGTCGCCGGACGGCGTCGTAACCAGATCGATGGCCGAATGGACCTTGCGGAGGTCCTTTTCCAGCACAATCATCGCAAAGACCGAGGTGCCGGCGGACACATTGCCCGTGCGCGGGTCGACGCTGTTGGTCGCCGTCATGCCGGTTCCCGCGTCGCCTTCCGGAGGACACATCGGGATGCCGGATATGAGGTCGCCCTCAGGATCGAGGAGCTTCGCCCCTTTTTCCGTAAGCACGCCGGCCCGCTCCCCCGCCGCAAGCACCTCGGGAAGCACCTCCGGGAGCTTCCAAGGATAGCCATACGGCGCGATCTTTTCGTCAAACTTCGCGATCATCTCCGCATTAAACTGTTTGGTCTTCGAATCGACCGGGAACATGCCGGAGGCCTCGCCGACCCCCAGCACCTTTCGTCCTGACAGCTGCCAGTGGATATACCCGGAAAGCGTTGTAAAAAAGCTGAGTTTCTTTACATGCTCCTCCTGATTCAGAATGGCCTGATACAGGTGGGCGATGCTCCAGCGCTGCGGAATCGGATACTGAAAAAGGTCCATCAGCTTCTCGGAGGCCTCTTTCGTGATCGTATTGCGCCAGGTGCGGAAAGGAACCAGCAGCTCTCCTTTCGCGTCAAAAGCCATATAGCCATGCATCATCGCGCTGAATCCTATCGCCTGAAAACGGGTCAGCTTCACGCCGTACTGCTCCTTCACGGCGTCTTTCAGATTTTTATAACAGTCCTGAAGCCCTGTCCAGATCTCTTCCAAAGAGTATGTCCAGATGCCGTTCTCATACCGGTTCTCCCAATCATGCGCCCCGGATGCCAAAACCTCATGGCGGCTGTCGATCAGCACCGCCTTGATCCGCGTCGAGCCCAGTTCGATGCCCAGCACGGTTTGCCCGTTCCGGACTGCGTCTATACGGTGATCCATCGCTGTTCCTCCTAAAACGGCCGCGTCTACACGGTTATCCATCGCCATTCCTCCTCAAAGCCTCTAAGATGCTTTTATTGTAGGGCAGAAACGAAGCGCTGTCAATCCAAAAATACCCCGCCTTTTGTTGGTTGAAACTGGGGATTTTAGGTTTTCTCCTCAGTACTTGACGCCCGAAAACAATGACCTGAATTTTTCTGCCGCTTGAAACTTTATTCCCAATG
>CAYUPA010000218.1:2887-3463 GCA_964446565.1 uncultured Lachnospiraceae bacterium | reverse complement strand
GTGCATCATCGCGAAGGCTCATTCCGCGTCTCCGCAGGGGCCGGCGAGACTGGCTTCCTCCAACGAAGGGATTTCGTCCGATACAGGCATTTCCTCCAGCGAAGGAATCTCTCCCGATGTAGGGATTTCCTCCAATGAAGGAATCTCCTCCGATGAGGGTATTTCCTCTAATGAAGGAATCTCCTCCTCGTCGAAGCGTTCCTTCTGCAAATCCCGAACCGTCGTTTTCTCCGTGCTTTGATACTGATAGAGCTGATCCAGATATTCGATCGCGGCTCGTATTTTTGTACGCAGAAGATAACCGCCCTGCCGGGTCGCTTCGGAAAGCGCGCTGACCGGGACATTCGGTGTCCACGAATAGGCCCTGCCGTAAAATGTCAGGATTTTGGACAGCACATCGTCCAGTTCTTCTTTCGTCAGAGGAAGCAGCTGCGGAGCATGGCTCAAAAAGTCCAGAACCTCCCGTACCGTCTCCTGTTCCTTCGGCTCGAGAATTTCCAGATTCTCGTACTCATGTTTGCTCTCAATCACGTCTTCCCCGTACGAGGCGCTGAGCGCGAACAGACTGAAAACGGA
>CAYUPA010000218.1:0-2877 GCA_964446565.1 uncultured Lachnospiraceae bacterium | reverse complement strand
GCTTTTTTCCCAAGACGGCCCATAAGTTCCGCTTCGTCGACCAGTATGACCCAGCCTTGACAGCCCATCTGCAGGAACAGATGGCTCATGAACGCGAAATAATCCATGCTGTGCCGGGTTTTTATGAAATTCGTGTTGTATTTGGCGGGCTGCTCGAAAATGCGCCGGTATATTTTTTTGAGAGACGCATTGGTGATGAAATCGCCTTCCAGATCGGCCTGCAGAAGGAATTTCTCATCGACATCATCCGTGTTCAGGTAAGAGCGGAACAGATAATACAGCTTATCGGTTTCCAGTCCCTTGGCGGCAAATAACAGCATATCATTGGCGATCGGACTGTTGGCGGTGATTTTGTCAAGTTCCTGCGACAGCCCCGGCTGTCTGCGCCTTGGAAGATAGGTATTCTGAATCAGCTTCTGATAGATCAGATATAGGATACCGCCATATTCTCCGACTGGGCGAGGCTGAAAACGGTATTCAGCAGATGCGTTTTCCCCTCGCCGTACTTTCCGCTGATGACCATGCCGTCCGATTTCCCCGTCTCGCAGGCCTTCTCCAGCCTGTTGGAAATCTCCCTTTCAAGCTCCGGCCTTGCCTCGGAAAAATACTGTCCGATCGTGCGGGAAGGAATCCCGGAACGCAGCGCTTCGATGATGTGCCGGGCCTCGAAATCATACATTCTCCGTCACCTCCTGCATCGCGTTCCGAATCAAGCCCGGAATGCCGACGGCGCCGGTTTCGGCCTGCTTAAGGATTTGCTCGGCTTCATCCCGGGTCAGAGGTTTCCCGGGCGCCGTGTTCTGCCTCCTTGCAAGGCTTTCCGAAATCGCGACAACCACCTCGGGCGAATACTCCTGTCTGGCGAAACGGTCCATATCCACTATATCCGCGAAACGGTTAAACCGCTCACTGACAATCTCGTTTTGAATCCGCATCCACAGAGCCTGATAGGACGGAATCCCGGCGTTCTCATCATCCAGAAGAATCCGGTCGAAGGCATAAACAAACATGATATTGCGCATACTGTCAATGTCGTCGATCAGCTGCCGGATGCTTTCGTATGTATCCTCCCGTTTCATTTTTGTGTAATGCAGCGGCTCCAGACTGGAACGGGCAACCAGAATTTCCAGATTGTCAATCGTGATAAAGAGCCCGGCGTAGCCCCCGAGATGAATAACCTCCGAAAGCGACCGCAGCATGTGGCGCGCGTTGTATTTCGATATTTGTGTCGGATAGAGACCCAGCGCGCGCAGCTGCGGCAGCTTGACGTTCCGGTCGCCTGCGAGCCAGGACAGGAGAAGCTGCCTGTTCTGTTCTTCAAGAACCGGGTATCCAAGAATTCCTCCGGTCAGCATGCTGCAGGCCAGGGCAAAGTTATTGTCCATGAGCGGATCGTCGAGAAAGAACTGCCGAAGCTGCGTGCGAATTTCCCTCTTGTTCAGCGCGTCGTTCATCCCGTTCTGTGAAAGGTAATCGATGAACCGGCTTCCTTCTGGAATCTCCGTTTCGTCAAATCCCAGCTCCTGAATCAGGCGGCGGCTGACCGCCGCAAGGCAGTCCATAATATCGCACTGGCGAAGTATTTCAATATAAATGTCGCGAAAATCATGCAGCCAGATATCCCGCGCGGAAAAGCACGCCGTCTTATACCCTTCCTGTTTCGCGACGGCGGCCATCTCTTTCAGAAAGTAGCTTTTCCCGCTCCCGTTTCGGCCGGTTACAAATTTAATTTTGCTTCCGCCGTCGTGTATGTATTCCCGCAGATATTTTTCTTCCCAGAAATCGGAAAGAAAGCGAATTCCCTCCATAAGTCCGCCTTTCATTCATAGAACCGGATCAGAGCGAGATACCGTTCCCTGCCGTCCTGATCGAGAATCCGGATCGCTTTTTTATTGTTCCGGCTGGGTCCGAACTGGTACTTCCGCCCGCTTTTCGTCTGCTCGACATCCGACTTATACAGCCGCGCGAGGTCAAAGGCGAAATTCTGCAGTTCGTATTCTTTACGGAACCTGCTCATCGGGGTCAGCAGTTTGTACAGGTCCTGCAGATACACGTCCGTTCCGGGTCCTTTGCCCTGATTTGTCAGGCAAAGATCATAGACTTTCGCCAGTTCGTCGACGAAGGTCTGCGGGGTAAACTGCGCGCTGTTCAGCTTGTCCTGCCCGTCCCGAATCGTCTGCGCGACCTTCTTCGGGCGCACGCACTGGATTTTTTTGCGGTCAAGATAGATTTCACGGTTCTCCATGTCAACCCGCACGCGGTACGGGAACATTTCATAAACCGGAAGGCTGCCCCGGATATCGATTCCCTGTTCCCGGCACTCGTCAAGCATCTGTTGGACAAAATCGCCGCTTACGAAATAGGATTGTACATCGAAACCCGAAACCGTGTCCGACATGGCCGCAAGCATCTCCCTGATCTGTCCCGTTACGGCCTCCAAATCGGTAAGTTCCTGCGTGAGCCCCTTCAGTTCACCGTTCTCAACTTTTCGAAGAAGGCCCTTAACCCGCTTTTGAAGACTTGAAAGATTGTCCTGCAGGGGTTTTCCCTGCTCCTGCATCATCGAATAAAAATTCTCATAATTCATAATCGTCCTCTTTTCCGCATGATCCGCTGCGTTTTGTTTTTTAGTATATCCGAAAATCCGCTGTTTTACAATATTTTCTTTTCCGCTTCGCGGATTTTTATAAACCGAATATGATTATGTTCGTAAGGGCAAAATTATAAAATCCGGATTGCACTTTGGAATCCTCGATAAGAGTTGTATCAGTACAATCCACAAACGTAATCGCTTTTATCCCAGGATTCGTCCTTGCTTCCTCCGCTGTGCTGAGCTTCGGCTTGGCCTGCTTTAGTCTCGGATACGCCATCGGGCGT
>CAYUPA010000217.1:0-3465 GCA_964446565.1 uncultured Lachnospiraceae bacterium | reverse complement strand
GTCTATCGTCGGTTCAGGAGAAGGTAAAGGACAAGCTGTTCATGGTGCCCCGCGTCTACACGAATAAGCCGCGCACCACCGGCGACGGGTACAAGGGCATGATGCATCAGCCGGACCCGACCAAGAAACCGAACGCCTTTGAGGGCATCAAGGCAATTCGTCACATGCATATCCGGGTGATTCAGGAAACCGGTCTGATTCCGGCCGACGAGATGCTCTATCCGACCAACTACTCCTACCTGGACGACGTGCTGGGGTATGTCGCCGTCGGGGCGCGGTCGGTCGAGAATCAGCAGCACCGCCTGACCTGCAGCGGACTTGATGTTCCGGTCGGCATGAAGAACGGCACAAGCGGCGATACCGACGTCATGTTTAACGCGATTCACGCGGCGCAGCACGGTCATGATTTCATCTACAGCAACTGGGAAGTCCGCACAGAGGGCAATCCCTTTGCCCACGCGGTTTTGCGCGGCGGCACCGACGAGCTTGGCCGCAATGTGCCAAACTACCATTTCGAGGATCTTGTCCGCATCGCCGAGGCGTATGAATCCCGCGGCTTTTTGAATCCGGCGATCATCATCGACACCAATCACAGCAATTCCGCGAAACAGTATGCGCAGCAGCCGCGTATCGCCTCCGACGTCATGCACAGCATGTCCTATGAACCGCTGCTGCGCCGGATGATCAAGGGTTTCATGATCGAAAGCTATATCGAACCCGGTTCGCAGGAGATCGGCGAGAACCGCGTATACGGCAAATCCATTACGGACCCGTGTCTTGGCTGGGAAGAAACCGAGGCCATGATCTATGCCATGGCGGAGAAGCTGTAAGCATACGCCGTCGCGGTGAAACTGCCGGCGTGCGCCGCGGCGGAGAACCCGCAAGCGTATGCCGCGGTGGAGACGCTGTAGGCGGAGCTGTGAAAAACCCGCTTTTTCCCAAAACGGGACCCATGCAGAACGAGGGGAGGGGATTCCTTTGAAATTCACGGACGGTTACTGGCTGGTTCGCAAAGGATATACGCTGAACGACCCCAAAGAGGTCTACGACGTACAGATCGAGGACCAGAAGGTGACACTGTATGCGCCGTTCGCGTTCGTAGCCGGACGCGGCGGCACACTCAATCTGGGTATGCTGACCCTCGAAATCGACTCGCCGCTTCCCGGCGCGCTCCATATCCGCGCCTGCCATCACAAGGGCGGCGGTGTTCCCGCCCCTTCCTTTGAAATCAGAAAAGGCCGGATCCCGCTGGATGTGCAGAACGCCGCGGATGTTCTTACGGTCCGCAGCGGGTCTCTCAGCGCCGTGATTACAAAAAAGCCGTTTTCCATTACATACTATGAGGGTGAGACCCTCCTTACAGCAAGCGCCGGCAAGGGCTTAAGCTATGTAACCGGTCCGGAGGGCGCCTATATGAAAGAGGAGCTTGCCTTATCCGTGGGCGAAACGGTGTACGGGCTGGGCGAGCGCTTCACGCCGTTCGTAAAAAACGGACAGACCGTGACGGTCTGGAACGAGGACGGCGGGACCGGAAGCGAGCAGGCGTACAAGAACGTCCCGTTTTACGTCACGAGCCGCGGCTACGGCGTGTTCGTCAATAACCCGGGCCGCGTGGAATACGAAATCGCCTCCGAAAAGGTGTCCCGCGTCCAGTTTTCCGTCGCCGGCGAGTTTCTCGATTACTATCTGATCGGCGGCGGCTCCATGAAGGCGGCGCTCACGAACTATACGGCGCTCACCGGCCGTCCGGCCCTTCCGCCGAAATGGTCCTTCGGCCTCTGGCTGTCCACCTCTTTTACCACAAAATACGACGAAACGACCGTCCTCGACTTCATCGACGGAATGCTGGAACGCGACATCCCTCTCGACGTCTTTCATTTCGACTGCTGCTGGATGCGGGAGTTCGAGTGG
The DNA here is from genome assembly GCA_964446565.1 of uncultured Lachnospiraceae bacterium. Lineage (GTDB taxonomy): Bacteria > Bacillota > Clostridia > Lachnospirales > Bianqueaceae > CAYUPA01. The sequence continues at coordinate 1,554 of CAYUPA010000217.1, read as the reverse complement.
TGCAATTTTGAATGGTACCCGGAAATGTTCCCGGACCCGGCTGGCCTTCTTACGAAAATCCATGAACGAGGCGTCAGGGTCTGCTGCTGGATCAATCCGTACATCGCGCAGAAATCCAAGCTCTTCGACGAAGGCATGAAAAAAGGGTATTTTCTTAAACGGCCGGACGGCAGCGTCTGGCAGTGGGACCTCTGGCAGGCAGGTCTCGCGGTCGTGGACTTCACCAATCCGCAGGCCTGCAAATGGTACTGCGACAGGCTGGAAACGCTGCTCGATCTGGGCGTCGACTGTTTCAAGACCGATTTCGGCGAGCGGATTCCCACGGATGTCGTTTACTACGACGGCTCTGATCCGGTGCGGATGCATAATTATTACACGCAGCTGTATAATCAGACGGTCTTTGAGCTCTTAGAGCGCCGTCTGGGCCGGCATGAGGCCGTTGTGTTTGCCCGCTGCGCGACGGCGGGCGGTCAGAAATATCCGGTTCACTGGGGCGGCGACTGTACCGCCTCCTATCCCTCGATGGCCGAATCCCTGCGCGGCGGCCTTTCCCTTCTGCTCTCGGGCTTCGGCTTCTGGAGCCATGACATCGGCGGGTTTGAGGACGGCTGCGAACCGGACATTTACAAGCGCTGGACACAGTTCGGCCTGCTCTCCTCCCACAGCCGCTACCACGGGAGCGGACAGTACAAGGTTCCATGGCTGTACGGCGAGGAAGCGGTGGACGTTACGAGAACCTTCACCGAACTCAAGCTGAAGCTCATGCCTTATCTCTATTCGCAGGCTGTGCTGACGCACCGAACCGGCATTCCGCTGATGCGGGCGATGGTGCTGGAATTTCCGGAGGACGAAACCTGCCAGTATCTCGACCGGCAGTACATGCTTGGCGACGCGCTGCTCGCAGCCCCTGTTTTCAGTTCCACGGGCGAAGTCCGCTTCTACGTTCCGGAAGGCACATGGACGCACCTTCTAACCGGGAAAAAATACGCGGGCGGGCGCTGGTACCGCGAAATCTGCGATGCCTTTTCCCTGCCGCTGCTCGTTCGGGAAAACACCGCTCTGGTGACGGGCCCGAAGACCGCCAGCGCGGATTACGACTATACCGCCTGTCCGACAATCACCATATATGAGATAAAGGAGCCTGTCGAGACGCTCGTCTACGCCGATCCGGAGCAGCCGCCCGCGAAGGTCAGGGTTCTCCCGACCGGAGAAGGGCTTCTCGTCGAAGCGCGCGGGTTCTCCGGCGCAAAAACTGTAGTATTTGAACAAAAGACGCAGGTCATGGATTCGGATACTATTCTGATTTCATAAAAATCTTCAAATCGCGGGCTGCGGAATGCATTTTCGTATCCCGCTTCTTGCGTTTTCCGCACCGCAATAGTATAATAAAAAAGACAAAATTTCAGGGGAGAAATTATGGGACTTCAGGCAATACAGGCCATTGGCAGGGACGGACAGTGCGTGCTGCATGAAGCGCCGGACTGTTTTGAATATGAAACCGAGCTGTGTTTTACGGGCGGCGGCTGGGCGGGTGTCCAGATGGGCATGGACGCG
>CAYUPA010000216.1:0-3468 GCA_964446565.1 uncultured Lachnospiraceae bacterium | reverse complement strand
GGCGCTTAGCAGTTACGGTTCACAGCCTTGTTTCGTCAATGCCCGGGCATGCCAGTCCGTTCAGAAACGCGCTTTCCCCCGTCGGGCCTGCTCCCAAACGGCCCTGGCGCGCAAAATCAAGAATCCCCTGTAAGCTGCCTTTATCGACTATCGGCAGAGTCACAGGGGATTTTCAGCGATACATTTAAACTGTAGAAGAGCTCCGTTTTAGCTGCAAAAAGCACGGATACGGATCAAACCATCTTGAAGGAACCATAGACGACGGCGCCCAGCGAGCAGAGAATCCCCATCAGGAAAACGCCGGGCCATATGGAGCCGGTCTTCCGGTACATATAGGTATTTCCGGCGACGCCGATGGACATGTTGACGGGCATCGCGTACAGGCGGGTAATATCAATCTTCCAGCTGCTCATTGCCTGCCCCTTGATGGTACCGTTCCCCGCAATCTGCAGCCTCTGCTGCAAAATGACGATAAAGGCGACGGCGGACACGGACAGAACGATGTTGAAAACAATCGCGATCACGGTATCCAGCCATTCCTTGCCGGTGGACGGCAGCCGCTTTTCTACGTTAATGCCGATAGCGGAGACAATGAAGCATAGGACCCAGCACACCACATAGGGGATATAATGGATCATTTTTTCCACGCAGAGCGGCTTATACCCCCAGAACAGGCAGTAGAAGTCGGTGCCCAAGACGGCGGTCTGGGCACTCAGATACGCCAGGCCGAAACAGATAACCGCCACGGCGGTCAGCAAAGCCTTTCCAATCATGACGAAATCCAGTTTCCTGGTGACGGCGCTCCCCATGCCGAGATCGTAAAGATCGACATTCTGCTTCTTCCCGTCCGTGAAATAATACAGGAACAGCATCAGAAGCCCCAGAACCGATGTCCCGATCACCACAGTCAGGGCCTTATTGGGATGCCCCATTACAAACAGGGGGCTTTTATCCAGAACGCCGAGCAGTCCGAATCCGGCTGTTTTCATAACAATCAGCGGGAAAACTATGGAGGCCACGATGGCGATCACGAGTCCTTTTCCGAGCAGGCCGACATTTCTGGGAACCGGCTGGTTCAAAACTGAAAGGGCGGGCATCTGGTCGACAAGGAACAGGTAGAGGGAAATCAGCATACAGACAAAGGAAATCATGCCGAGCTGGCCCACCACGTCTTTCCAGAACCAGACCTGATCATGCGGATCGATGTATTTTACGGGCGGAACGGCTTTCTGCGCGAAATCCAGCAAAGTTCCGATGGTGTTTGTACTGATGAACGCGCCTTCATGGACCTGCCCCGGGATCCTCGCGGTCTGGAGGACGGTTCCGCTTTCAAAAGAACCGTAGACGGTGTCCAGCGTAACCTTTTCCCCTTCGGGAAGGAAGCCCATGTCATAGGCCGCGTAGCTCATATTGTCAATCGCGGTCTGGATATCGTCAATATCCGCCGCGCCGACCGTCGTAAGCGCCGCGCCCTGATAATGGTCGAAACTTTTGGCCCCGCCTGTGCCGCTGGCCAGCAGGGCGGCTCTCAGATGATATTTGGAAGCGAGCTTGGCCGCCGAGGTGGTTCCCATGGAGTGGCCGGAAGTAATGATGTTGTCCGTATCCACGCAGGGAACGTCCATGAGATATTTCAGCCACATTTCGGGAATGTTGTCGTAAGTTCCCCAGTATTCGCGGGCTTCGCCGCTGGCGTCGCCTTTTCCAATCACGGTACCCGCGCCGTAGGCCTCCGTTTCGCCGGAACCGTTCCAGTCGACGGCGAGAGCGATATATCCGCGTCTGGCAAACTCCATGGACCACGATTCATGGTTCCTGGCGTTTCCCGCGCCGCCGTGATACATAATAATGGCTGGCGCCGGGGTCGCGTCCGTGGCGTTCGAGGGAACATACATCAGGGCGCTGTAGGTAAGGCCGTCCGTGCCGAGAATGTGGAGACGCTTTATCTTCACGTCGCCGTGGTTCGAAATGATATACCAGTTCAGAACCGAGAGAATCAAAGTAGTCGCCATGGTTATCAGTAACGCCGCCGTTGTTTTTCTCTTTTTTGTCATCGCAACTGTTATCCCCTTTCTAAAGATTTGCTCAAATTTCCGGTTTTCATTCCGCAGCGAGCATTTCGCGCGAAGATTCAGGGATTTTCCGCGCCTGCCCTTAATTCAGCATCTGACGGTCAGGCTCAATCTGTACAGCAGAATAAGCGGTATCCGCAATTTGACTCAGCTTATGCTTCGCGGAATCCGGGTCAGGAAGCCTGCGTTTATTCCTGACTTCCTAAGGCATAATCCCCACCTCCCGTATCCTCTGCGTTCTTATGTCTGTTCTTTAACGTCTTTTATGTCATTCTTCACCGTCTGTATTATTGTCTGCAATCTTTCAGAACCAGCTTTAGAGCCTTAAGGCGCATTAAGCGCCGGCCTGGCAATCCCGAAGCGCGTCATTTGTATTTGGTGCTTTTATAGTTTATTTAGTTTGCTAAGATAATTGATATTGCCAGTATACCTAGTTATATAGATAAAGTCAAGTGCTAATTCCACCTCGATACACGGTAAAATGTTATGGTTCACAGCCGTGTTTCGTCTATGTCCGGGCAATGCTGTCCGTTCAGAATACCTACCCAAAGGTCGGCGTTTAGCTGGGAGCGAGGCAATTTCACTTTACTTTCTTCTGGTAAGGCGTTATACTGGTATAACCAGTTGCGGAATGAAAACGCGCTGCGCACAGTCATGCGCCGGAATCGGCGCAGCAACACGCATAAAGGCCCGCGGAGCAAACTTTCTCTCCGGCACGGGCAGCGGAATGGAGATTTATATGGCTAATCTTGAGACTGGAAATGGGGACGCGCTGTTCCGTCCTGTACAGACAAAACGTGCAAGCGAGGCAATCTTTGAGCAAATCAAGGATTTAATAGCGAAAGGCGAGTTGAAGCCGGGCGACCGTCTCCCAAGCGAGCGCCGGATGATTGAGATGTTTGAGCGCAGCAGGCCCACTATCCGCGAGGCCCTGCGCATGCTTGAACGGGAAGGCTACATAAAGACCATCGCCGGAAGCAATGGCGCGATTATATTGCCGCCCAATGACAAAAGTCTGGAAAACTCCCTCTCTGACGCACTTAACATCGGGCATATCTCCCTGGATGAGCTTGCGGAATACCGTATAGTCAGCGAGGCGGCAGCGGCGGGGTGGGCCGCGGAGCGCCGGACTGACGGGGATATTGAGGCTATGGAGGGCCTTATCGGGCGGATGGCGGATTGCCTAGACGACCCCGCAAGCTTCATGAAGCTTGATTCGGAGTTTCACCACAAAATTGCCGAGGCCTCGAAAAATTCCGTGAGCGTCATCTTCAACAGCGTGTTCAGCAAGCTGAACCATGAGTTCATGGCGCGTCACATGGCAAGTCTCGGAAGGGATGAGCAGAGGGCGATGACAAAACGTATCCAGCAGATGCATGAAAAAATACTGGAGGCA
>CAYUPA010000215.1:0-3484 GCA_964446565.1 uncultured Lachnospiraceae bacterium | reverse complement strand
TGAAACACGACACTTTCGCGAAACGCCGCGGCGTTTGCTTTGAATGCCCGCGGACGTTGTTTTATTTGACAAGCAGGACAGGATTTAGTAGTATATGGACAGTCACACGGAGCACGGAACAAAGTAGAGAAACAAGCGTTCCGAAATAAGAATGTTCGAATCACGGCGGAAGCGTTTGTTTCGTTTATGCGAAACAGGTCACGGTAGAAGTGTTTGTTTCGCTTATGCGAAGCAAGATACGGCGGAAGCGGTTGTCTCCCTTGTGCGAAGCGGTCAAGTGAACAAGTGAAACGGTGACGCACGCGGGATTACCATTTTGGAGAAGTACTCAAGTAGGCTGAAGAGGCGCCCCTGCTAAGGGTGTAGGTCGTGTGAGCGGCGCGAGGGTTCGAATCCCTCCTTCTCCGTAAATATAAATTTGTTTCATCCATAAAAAACAACGGGCAGCCGAAGCCATTCGTCAACCTATTGAAAGGAACAGGCGGGATGGCGTTCACACTTCTCCATCTGGGAAGACGGCTGTCTGTTCTTTTTTCCGCTTCCATTCCATGTAAAGTAAGGAACAGGCAGGGTGACGCTCTCACTTCTCCATCGGGGAAGACGGCTGTCTGTTCTTTTCTCCGTTTCCATTCCATATGAAGTGCTGTGGCTTCTTTTGGAAATCATGATTTTCCGGGAAAAAAGATTCGTAAAAAAAGCCGACCGCTAAACCGTTTCATTCGTTTCCCGCCATCCCCGCATCAGCTGTTCCATTTTATCGCGCTTATCCAGGACGGCGGCGCACATGTCCCAATCCCCGGTTTCCGGCGGCTTCATCTCGTACTTGATTGTGAAAGGATTCTGATCCGGCATGGCATCGATACGTTCCTTCGCCTGTTCCAGCCGGTTATTCGCCACGTCGATCCAGACATCTTCCAGCGTATCCGGAATCTGACCGAACATCCCGTAGATATTGTTCAAACGCTGAGAAAGAACCCTGTGCACCTGATCCTCAACGGAATCCTTGTAACGCAGATTGTAGATCATTACCGTGTCGCTTTCCTGACCGATTCTCTGAATACGGCCTTTGCGCTGCTCCAGCCGTGTCGGGTTCCACGGAAGGTCGAGGTTGATCAGGGAAGAGAGAACCTGAAGGTTTAAGCCTTCACTGGCGGCGTCCGTTCCGACCAGTATTTTGATCGTCCGGTTCTTTACCAGTGCCTTGATCTCATCTTTCAGGGCGCGGGTAAATACTCCGTTTGCGAAGAATCCGGACTTGTCGCCGCCCGCGTACAAACCGATCACGGCATCCGGAAGGTCGAGAGACAACGCGCCTGCGAGATGGCGCGCGCTGTCATAATACTGGGAAAAGATGATACATCCTTTTTCCCGCCACGGCGTGCCGTCATCCCGTACGCCTTTGGTCAGGATTTCCAGGACGCGCCCGTATTTCGGGTCTTTGTCGCGGTTTAAGGAAAGCATTATTACAAGCTCCCGCAAGACTTCCGTCTCCTCCGCTGTCAGGTTCTGAACTTCGCCGGCGCCGGAGTCGGCGTCGCTGTCCTCATCCTCCTCAAGGAGCGTGTCAAACTCCTCTTCCAAAATCCGCCTTCCTTCGTCTGTCCATGCGAGCATTTTCTTCGCGGTCGTCTCCCCTGCCAGAACGGTACTGCCGATCCGCTTCAGGATCAGTGTGGAGAGGAAACCGCCGGAGCGCACTCTTTGAGATATCATGGCGCAGAATTCCCGCGCTTTTTCGTACGCCTGCCGCAAATATCCCTCTAACGGCAGGGCATCCTCATCGCTCTCGCCATAAAGAACCACATCGATCTTTTTCAGATAGGGTTCTCCCGTTTTCGGGTTTACCGTATTCTCAAGATAATTTCTCGTTCTTCTTACAATATGGCGGATATAGGGATTGTAGTTTTTGACGAATTCGTCTGTACGGTATAATGTTTCTATTTTATGCTGCGTGGAACGCCGCGCGTTCCGGTAAACGTCCGAATTGAAAACATAGTCGTCATCCGGCAGATCCAGGTCATTGCGCAGCTGCATAATGCGTCCGCCGGAATCGCGCCCGGGGAAGGGATTGCGCATAATATCCCACATCTTGATTTCGTCATCCGGCGCGGGAATTTTACCGCAGACCATATCCAGCATGGTTTGCGGCCTGGTGCGCCACAGGCTGAAGCGATCCCCCATGATTTTACTGGTCGGTATGCTGAGCGCGTCCAGCAGATCAAACGCCTCAATCGTATTGACCTGAACCGGTGTTGCCGTGGCAAGCAGAAGGCTTTTCGTCTTTTGGCTGATTTCACAGATAAACTGCAAGAGGAAATTTCTGTCCGCTTTATGCTTGTCAGCGTCTGTGGTTGGATTCCGCCTCCGGGCGCGGTGTGCCTCATCGACGATCACACACTCGTAACTGCCCTGCAGGAGGAGAGTCGCGGCCTCCGTTCTGCGGGCGACAAGTCCCTGAGATACAATACCGACCCGGCGCGGACAGCGCAGGATGGATCGGATACCCGATTCCGGATAAAAATATCCGGTCTCGTCCCGCCAGCCGTTTCCGGTCCAGACGGCGCTCGGCATATCCAGAAGCGTCTGCATCTCATCCTGCCACTGAAAAAGAAGCGTCTTCGGAACAATAATCAGGATCGGTTTCTCCCCGTAGAGAGCCATCAGTTTTGCCGACATCGCCAGCTGAACGGTTTTCCCCAGTCCCACCTGATCGGCAAGGACAAATCGCGCCCCGCCTTCCCGTTTGTGTTCTTTGAAGGCCAATTCCACAAAATATTTTTGATGTTCCCACAGACCGGATTCCTGCCGGAATACCGGTTCCTCCACGGCAGCCGCGGGGATCTCATTGTCCGGATCTTCCCGCCACCCGGAAAGCGGAACGATATGCCGTCTGGAGATGCGCTCGATATCCCGGACCACAAAATCGCAGAGCGGCACCGCGCCCGGATGATTCCAGAAATAATCAAATTCGGACTGCACCCAGGCCACCGCTTCCGGGGAATCGTCCTCCCAGACCATCTCATAATTCAGGCGGAACGCGCTCGCCGTTTCGTTGATACTGCCAAGAAAGGAAGTCCGGCGCCCGTCCTCATAGGTGATCACGCCGGCTTTTCCGTGCATAAGACCGTAAATCTCGTCCGGTATCACGCGAACCTGCAGTTTCCCGGAAAGGAGCAGGCGAGACAGGCGGGCGAGTCTCCCGGATGCCTGCGGCGAGGCAAATTTTTCTTCCGGCTTATAGGCGCACCACTCCTGTTTCATCCGCCGGGCTGAAGCGGCCGTTTCCACATCCTCTTTTGACAGACCGGAGTTGCAGAGGATACGAACCGTACCGCTGACCGCCTCGATGGCCTCTCCCGCGACTTCCAGAATCGAAGAGCAGAAGTATCCGGCAATCCGGTCATAAGTAAGAGCGCCCGACAATATTTGATTCAAAAAGGTTTCGTCCAGTCTTTCCAGTCTGGAGGAATGCCGTTTGATCACG
>CAYUPA010000214.1:0-3511 GCA_964446565.1 uncultured Lachnospiraceae bacterium | reverse complement strand
AAAAGAGGAAGAAATCATTGCGTTCGCCGAGTTGGGGCCGTTCATCGACATGCCGGTCCGGACCTATTCGAGCGGCATGTATTCCAAACTCGCGTTTTCCATCACCGCCATTCTGGAAACCGATATCATCCTGATCGACGAGGTCTTAAGCGTCGGCGACCAGAAATTTCAGAAAAAAAGCTACGCGAAGATGAAGTCGCTGATCTCGGACAAAGACCGGACCGTCGTCATCGTTTCGCACAACATCGCGACCCTAAAGGAGCTTTGTGACACCGTCATGTGGATGAATGACGGCGAAATCGTGGAGAACGGCGACCCGAAAAAGGTTCTGAACGACTACGTGGAATATATGGAAAAAAGCTGATGAGCGCGCGGGGCTGCGCACGTCGTCATCTGCCTTTCGCGGGGCGCACCCTTTCCGCACGTCGTCCTGCGCCCGCGCGGCATATATATCCGGGCGCAGCGCCCCCTGCCTTTCGCGCGGCACGATTCCCCTCCCGCGCGGCGCTCACCGTGAAGGCCGGGGACGATATTTCCATGCCTTATGCAGGACATAGGAAACGAAAAGCCCTGTTCGCCGCATCCGCCCATATCCCATATACCGGTAGACGGCAAGGGTCATACGCGCCGATTTCCGCTTGTCGCGCGACTTGCCTTCCGCGCTCAGCCGGTAGCAGAGATACGGCTTATCGATACCGACGCACCACCCGTATTCTTTAAGAATACGCAGCCAGCATAGATAATCCTCATGCGCGTCGTCGTGCTCCATCGGATAGCGAAGCGCCGCATCGCGCCGCAAAACCACGGAGGAACAGTTGATGGCGTTCTCCTGCAGGAGGCGTCGGTAGGTCAGGTGTTCCCGGGCCGGAAAATACAGACCCGCCGGCGTGCCGTCCTCTTTTACGACCGAACAGCCCGTCGAACACAGGACGCTGCCCGTCGCTTCAAGAAGCGCCGTCTGCGCCTCGAGCTTTCCGTCCTCCCACCAGTCGTCCGCGTCCAAAAACGCGATATAGCGGCCTCTTGCCTTCTGAACACCTGTGTTTCGGGAGGCGGCGACGCCGCTTCGTTTTTTATTCAAACAATAAAAAAAATTATCCCGGTCCTGATACGGCGCAAGAGCCGCCGCGGTCCCATCGGTCGAACCGTCGTCGATCACGATCAGCTCAAGCGGCACATTTTGCCGGAAAACGGACTCGACGGCTGTCCGGATATATTTTTCTCCGTTATAGACCGGCAGGACCACGGAAACGACGGGGATCATGATTCCTTCTCCCCGCCGGATTCCCTGAGCGCCGTTTCCTGCGTGTCTTCAACGCCTTCCGAGGCATCTTTCTGGCAGAATATCTTAACGGTCATCAGCATGAGTTTGAAATCCAGAACAAGCGAGTAATTTTCGATATAATACAGATCAAGTTTCAGCTTATCATACGGCGTCGTGTTGTATTTCCCATACACCTGCGCGTAGCCGGTCAGACCCGCCTTCACTTTCAGCCGGTAGTGGAATTCCGGGATGCTCTTTTCATACTTTTCCATGATGCTCAGCCGCTCCGGACGCGGCCCGACAAGCGACATGTCGCCCTTAAACACGTTAAACAGCTGCGGCAGTTCATCCAGATGAAGATTGCGCAGCACCTTTCCGATGGGCGTAATCCGCGAATCATTCCGCGACGCGAGCCGGGCGCCTTCCGCTTCGGAGTCGGTCCGCATGCTTCGGAATTTATAGATTGTGAAAGGCTTCCCGCCGATCGTCAGGCGGTCCTGCGTATAAAAAACCGGCCCTCCGTCATACAGTTTCACAAGAAGCGCAATCAACAGCATCGGGATCAGGCCGATCAGAATCGCGGCGCTTGAAAAAACGATGTCAGTCAGCCTCTTAAAGAAGCGCTGCTCGATCGAAAGGCCCGTGTTTTTGGCAACCAGAAGCGGCGTATCGAACAAATGGATGCGTTCGCTCCCGTCCAGAATGATGTCCGATATCTTCGGACTGAGGTAGCAGCGGATCGAATGGTCGAAACAGTATTTCAGGTAGCGGTTGCGCAGCCCGGCGTCCAGATCCCAGAGAACCACGCCGTCATAATCCGCAATCTTCGCCCGGATGAACTCTTCGCCCCGGTCCACGTTGACGACGTCGCGAATCTGGTATTTATCGCTCCGCGAGGCCATTTTTTGAATCAGGTCGCCCGGATCGCGCGCGCCGTAAATCAAAAGCAGCCTCCTTGCCCGGTAAATGCGTGAATACACGAACAGAGAAGAAAGCGACCAGATCAGATCGATGAGAATCTGTACCAAACTCATCACGACGATCGGCATAAACGGCATGAACCAACGGTGAATCAGCGAAATCTGAATGTAGGCCACGACGTTGGCGCAGACCGTCGCAAGCGAAAGGGAATAGAACACGTCCTGCCATTTATGATATCCGACCTTCAGCCCGCCGTAAAACCGCGCAAAAAGAAAGTCGATCAGCGCATAGATCGCGATGAGGCCCCAGTTGCCCCTGTGCCAGAACGGCGCGAAGATCAGTTTCCGGTAAAACCCGTACCACACGCAGGCAAACGCAAACGTATTCAGGCCAAGCAGCAGGCCGTCCAGAAAATAGATCAGTATTCCCTTATAATCTTCCTTATTTTTATTTTTCACGAAATCCCTCTTCGTATTAAAACGTTTTCTCTTCGGCGAAAGGCCGCCCGCGGCAGGGCCTTCAGCGTTTCAGGCACCACAGCAGGAGGACGATCCCGCTTCCCAGCCCCAGAAAGGGGCCAAGCGCGATGCGGGTCCCGCGCAGCGCGGCGCCCTGCGCTCTGCGCACGAGCAGCAGCCCCGCGCCAAACACGCCCGCGCAGAGCATCGCGAGGCAGTACGCGTCAAACGTCCTTTCCGCGCCAAGCAGCAGCGCGATCAGCAGGAAGAATTTCCGGTCGCCTCCGCCGAAAGGACAGGTCAAAAGCAGCGCGAGAAGCGCCCCAAAAACCCGCGAGAGCGCGGGAACCGGCGGAAGAATCCGGATTGCCGGAACAAGCAGTATCACCATCGGCCACAGCCAGCGGTTGGGAATCCGCTTTGTCTTCCCATCGATATAGCCGATCCGCGCCCAGAGCAGAAAAAGAAGAAGTAATAGCAGTGCTGTAAGAAATTTCATTGCCCTATTATACGATTCTTTTCCTGCTTTTGCAACACGGGAATTTTTGCGCCCCCTGAGCCCGATTTTAACGATTTTAACAATTTTATCCTTTTTTCTCCCCGGGCGCCCCGTAAGTCCTGTACTCTCCGGACAAAATTTTCTCCCACCATGACCTGTTGTCCAGGTACCACTGAACCGTTCGCTCGATCCCGTCTTCAAAGTTTGTTTCCGGCGTCCAGCCGAGTTCCGCGCGGATGAACGAAGGGTCGATCGCGTACCGCCTGTCGTGGCCCTTCCGATCCGCCACATGGGTGATGAGGCTCTCCGGTTTGCCCAGAATCTTAAGAATCCGTCTCACAATATCAATATTCCGTTTCTCGTTGTGTC
>CAYUPA010000213.1:3280-3517 GCA_964446565.1 uncultured Lachnospiraceae bacterium | reverse complement strand
CCGGAATCTCGTGCCCGAGCATTTCCTCAAAAACCGTCGTGGTCTTTTCCGCGTCGCTCTTTTCGAAGAAGGAAATCCGGCTGATCAGCCGGTTCCAGTCAAGCGGCGGCTGCCGGTAGATGTGATGCGCCTTTTTTTCGATAAAATAACTTCGTAAAGCCTTGATTCGATCTGTCATAATACGCTGCACCTCACATGATAGGATTGAAAGACGGACGCAAGAGCGTGAACTTCCGC
>CAYUPA010000213.1:2320-3236 GCA_964446565.1 uncultured Lachnospiraceae bacterium | reverse complement strand
ATTCCCGGCCGACCCAGCGGTACTTCGCGCCGGCCGTTTTCTGATAAGGCAGGAGCTCCGCCTTTTCAAGGGTCGGATCCCCTTCAAGGAGTTTCGCCGTGTCCCGCAGATTGGCCTCGGTATCGTTGACCCCGGGAATCAGCGGAACCCGGACCCTGTGCGGCTTGCCCGAGGCGCGCAGGACCTGATAGTTACGGAGAATCCGTTCATTGGAAACGCCGGTATATCGTCTGTGCACTCCGTCGTCCATACATTTGATGTCCATAATGATGAAATCGAGCCGTTGGATCGTCTCGGAAAAAACGGCCTCTTCCGCGTACGCGCTCGTCTCAATCGCCGTATGCACCGTCTCCGGCAGGCGATCAAGAACGCGGCACAGAAATTGATTCTGCATGAGCGGTTCCCCGCCGGAAAACGTGACACCGCCGCCGCAGCGCCTGTAATAGTCCGCCTTTTTAAGAATCGTATCCGCAAGGGATTCCGGCGTATACACCGTGCCGATGACGCGGCGCAGTCCGAGCGGACAGACGGCGATGCAGTCTTTGCAGAGGTCGCATTTTTCGCTGCGGATGTACTTTTCATTCCAGGCGCCGTTCTTTTTGCAGACCGCGCGGCATTTTCCGCAGGACGTACAGGACGCAGCCGATACGCCGAGTTCCGGGACGCCCGCAAGCCCCTCCGGGTTATGGCACCATTCGCAGCGGAGCGGGCAGCCTTTCAGGAATACGGTCTGCCGGACGCCCGGTCCGTCGTAAATGGCGAATTCCTTGATATCAAAAACGGTTCCCTGCAGCATCATTGGTTCTCCGCAGCATCGCTGGTTCTCCGCAGCACCCTTGGCCTCCTGTGCCATCATTGGTTCCTGCATTCCTGTTCGTTCCCTGCAGCATCATTTTTTACAGGAGGGCCATTGTAA
>CAYUPA010000213.1:1981-2310 GCA_964446565.1 uncultured Lachnospiraceae bacterium | reverse complement strand
GTGGTCCGGACCGATCCGCCGGCGAAAGAGGGTATACGGAGCGTCACGGAGTCATCCTCGCCGGTGCGGTTCAGAATTTTGACGCAGACGACCTTCCCGCTTTCATCGGACGTCGCGGTGACGTCGAAGCGTTCGGTATGCGGAGCCTCAAGCGCCAGCGCGTAAGGCTGATATGCGTCGAGGTACATCCGGTCGATATAGGCGGCGGGCTGATACCATACGCGGTGGTTGTCCATAAAGAGCAGCCCCTGATCCCACCAGTTGTCGTTCTGATCCTGCACCTGCAGCGCGTTCGCGGAGCACATCATCTTGATGGCGTCACTGTGGCT
>CAYUPA010000213.1:0-1971 GCA_964446565.1 uncultured Lachnospiraceae bacterium | reverse complement strand
GATGGACCTGCGCATTCAGTTCAAATACGCAGACTCCGGTGCTGGCCTCGGGGCACACGGCTTTAAGCGCGTTATAGAAGGACAGCGCGGGCTTAAAGACCTGGAAGGGGTCTCTCCCGACCTGGCTCGGGAAATGAATGTCGAAGTAGACGGTCCTTCCCTGCGCCGCGGCGTTGGCGAGAATCATCCTGTGGCCGTTCATGTTCGAGGTTCCGGCCGGATTGGCGGGGAACTGGTTCGGGTCCTTGATTTCCTCGTAGTACGCATAGTCGCCGACGACGAAGGTCACATCGGGATGAATCGCCCATACGGCGTTGACGGCCGCGTTGAACCGCTCCGCGAAGACCTCGTCGATCTTCTCCTCGTTGCCGAGCTGGATGTAGGGCAGATCATACGGGGCGGGATGGCCCATTTCGGCGCGGAGCCGGACCCAGGGATCGCTTTCATCCGTACCGTACGCGTAACGCGCAAAGTCCGCCATATCCTCCGCGGTCTCAAAACTCGAAAGGTCGGGTACGCCGACGACGCCTAACGCTTCGCAGAGATTCAGGAACTCAAAGACCGAAAAGCCGTAGGAGGAATACGGGTACCAGAATCCGGGGTAGCTTCCGCGCGTTTCCGGGGCGCCCACCATTCTCTTCCAGCGGTAGTGCTCCGGCACGTTCGACATGCAGCCGCCGAGACGGAGAATTGTAATCCCCTGCTTCTCGAGCATTTCCCCCACGTCGCGGCGCACGGGCAGGCCCTTGTAGCGTCCCCACGCGCCCGCCTGCAAAAAGGCGAAGCCAAGGTCGACGCTGCCGGGCGATGCAAGTTCGATGGCAAACCGTCCCTGATGATCGGCCGCGCAGGGCGTTAAACGGAACTCGTATTTTTTATAATCGCCGCTGACGGAGAATGCGCTTTCAGCGTACCGTCTGCTTCCGTCGCCGCTTTCCATGACGACGCGGACCGTTACGGGCGAGGACGAGCGGGCGTATATATAGCCCTCGTAGTCTCTGCCCGCCAAAAAGCTCATTCCGGAGCGGTTCAGCCCCTTGTTGTTGAGGGAAATACAGCCTTCGCCGGAACCTGTCTCGAGCGTGAGACGCTGCGCCTGGCTCCCGGTATACGGCGCGTCTTCCGCAAGACAGGCATTTCCGCGGGCGGAGCCGGTCAGCCGGACTTCCCACATGCCGGCGCAGGGACCGTTCTCGCGCTGCGCGCCGAAGGAAACGGGTTCCATCGCGCCGCCTTCTTCTGTGGTAAAACGGACATTCTTATACTGTGCGCCGGCCCGTGCGACGTGCAGCCCTAAAGAGCCTTCCGCGATCGGGTCCGGGTCGGTGCACGAAAGGACCGTTTCGCCATTGATGGAAACCGAAACCGTACCTTTCGCGAAGCCCGTGCGAAGACATAGCCAGGTCTTCTTCTGAATCGCGGCGCAGGAAACGGCGGTCACCGTCACGGCGTCCTCTTTATGCCGGACAAGGCGGAGCATTCCCTCCCGCAGGGAGATTTCGTAGCCGTTGAAGCGGTCCGTGCCGGGCGCGGCGCCGGAAGCCTGAAGAAGGAAGCCCGCGTCCTCGCCGTCAAAGCAGAGGTCCGCTTCCAGTTCGCCGCAGGAAACGGGGCCGGTCAGAAGGACTTTCGGACCGTTCGCGGTGCGGTCAACCTGCAGAAGATCGCCGTCTTTTATATACCAGTGGCCCGTAATGAGCGGAAATCCGCTTTTCTCCGAAAGCATCGGCGGCTCTTCGAAGCTTTCGCCGAAGATCATCTGCGACCAGATGCCGCCGTATAATTCATGATTCACGTCTTCAATGCATGACCCGTAGAGCAGCCGGGATACCGGCGCGGCCTTTTTCGCGGGGTCGATGGTGATGGAAGGGTTTAACATGCGAATTCTCCTTTGGTTTTTTTCCATTATACACAAAAAAGGCGCGGCGCAGAAAGAAATAAAATGTAAAATAGTAGACAAATTTTATCATT
>CAYUPA010000212.1:0-3537 GCA_964446565.1 uncultured Lachnospiraceae bacterium | reverse complement strand
TGCCTATTTCTGCCGACAACCAGGCGGTCAAACAGCAGCAGCTGGGCCGGCAGGACGAACATGACGATGGCCAGTGAAAAAATAGCGCCCCGTCCGATAAAAATGCCAAGCTGCGCCAGAAGCTGGTTGCTGGAAAAATGTCCGAGCAGCAGTCCCACAACGGTCAGCACGCTTCCCGAAGTCAGGATGGACACGGCCACATCGGAAATCGTCCGCACAACGGCAGGCTTTTTCTTGCGCTTTCTCCGGTTTTCCCGATAGCGATCCGTCATCAGGATGGCGTAATCCACCGTCGCCCCGAGCTGGATCGAACTGATGATCAGGTACGCGATGTAAAAGACGGTCTGTCCCGTGAAATATGGGATGGAAAGATTCAGCCAGATAGCTGTTTCGATGCAAAGCACCAGAATCACCGGCAGGAACACCGACCGAAGGCTGAAAACAAGCACAAGGAACACGGCCCCGATCGCCACAAGGTTTACCTTCACCATATCGGCCGTCACAGTGTCCATCAAGTCATACGTGCTGACGCCCTCTCCCGCAAGGTAATACGCGCCGGGATAATACTTGTCCGCGATGCCGCGTATTTTCTCCACCAGCGTGAATGTCTCCTCCCCTTCATACGGAACATCCACCGACAAAATCATCCGGCTGTAATGATCGGATTCCAGCTGTGAAAGCGTATCGGCATCCAGATATTCCGGCGGGATCTGCGCCCCCGCCATGTCCACAAAGGACACGATGCCCGTGATCTGCGCAAGGTCATGCAGCTCGTCAGAAAGCTCCGTCTGTACGGCCGTGTCGCCTTTTGGAATCATCAGAACATACGTATCGTTTTCGCCAAACACCGACTGAATCTTGTCCGTATCCGCGCCAAGCTGCGTATCCGGTCCAAAGATGTGGGAGGTTCCGTAATAATATTCGTTTGCATTTGACGCCAGATAGGCCGGAACCACCGTGACAAGAAAGACGCACATCATCAGCGGCGCGATGCAGCATATAACGTGCCCGCACATTTTGAAGCTTGGCATGAAATTTCTGTGCCGCGTTTTATCCAGCAATTTATAACTAAGCAGGAGCAAAGGCGGCATAAAGACAAATACCGTGATCAGGCTGATCGCCACGCCTTTCGCCAAGGCAAGCCCCAGATCCGGCCCGATGCGGAACTGCATCAGAACCAGCGCCAGAAATCCGATGACCGTCGTCAGCCCGCTCGACAGGATGGACGATGTCGATTTGCAAAGAGCGTCAACCATCGCCTTTTTCGGATCCGGATTGCCCGCGCGGCATTCCTCGAACCGATGGATCAGAAATACCGAATAGTCCAGTGAGACCGCAAGCTGCAAGATATTGCCCGCCGCGTTTGTTACAAAGGAAATTTCCCCGAAAATGAGATTGGTGCCGGAATTGATCACCACCGCGATCCCAAGTCCTCCCAAGACAAGCAGCGGCTCTATCCATGAATTCGTCGTAAGCAGCAATACCAAAAACACAAAAATGACCGCGATCACAGAAATCTTATACACTTCCGCTACCGTATTTGTCGTGGCGACCGCCGTGGAGACGGCGCTTCCGGCCATGGCGTTGCCGTCGCCGATAATTTCTCGGATCAGAGGAACGGCAGTGATCCTGCTTTCTTCCGCAATCGTCACCGAAAAAAGCGCCGCGCCGTCTTTGTAGTAGCTTTCCACCGTATCTTTATCCAGTGTATCGAACGGAACCGTAAGATCCACCGCGTCGTCCAGCCATGTGACTCCCGTCACGCCGTCCACCGCTTTTATGCGCTCTTTATACGTGAGCGCTTCCGGAATCGTCACATCTTGGATCATCACGCGCGCGTTCGGGATTCCCCCTTCAAATTCCTCCTTCATAAGATTCAGCGAAACCGTAGAGGGACTGTTCGCCGGCAGATAGTCATTGATGTCGTAATCGACCGCGATAAACCTTGCCGCAATCAGGCATAATAGGAATGCCGCAAAAAAGAAAAGTAAAATAACGTTACGATGCTTCACGATTTGCGTATAAAATTTCCTCATACTCTTCCACCTTTCGCAGGGCAGGCAGAACCTGACAATAAAAAGCGGTTCCGATCCCCGTTCAATTCCAAATCGACCTTCGTATCGCTGATCCGGCCCTTCGCGGTATCCACCGCGGTATCGCTGATCCGGCCTCTTGCCAGACGGGAAACCGTCCTGACCAGCGCCAGAAACGTTCCGTTTAACACGCATTCCCCGTTTTCCTGAACGATGCCTGAAAATGGCAGCGTGTAATTCAACATCGAAAGCCATCCGATAACGTTCCGCCCATCTATTTTTGCGCACAGCTTGCCGTGCCTTTTCCCCAGCGGCGTATGCAGGCAAATCGTATATTCACGTTCCATCCCGATCCCTCCCCTTTCTTTGCTTTGTTTCTTTTCCGGAAAACAACAATTATCCTGTCATCCTCTATGATTAGTATACTTCTTCCGCGCACGTAAAAAAATGGTCAAACTTCCCTTTTTTGTATAATAATCTGAAAAAACACGAAAAATTAATATTTTATCCCTTCTTTGGTTCCAAAATCCACAAAAAATCAAAGAAGACGATTGAATTATTTGACAAATAAAGGTACAATGGGTTTAAGTGAGCATTCAAAATCTCTCGAATGGCACTTGAAAGGAAACATCATGAAACACAAGGAAATCTCTTTGAATACAAAAAAGGCGCTCGCCCAGTCCTTAAAGGAATCCATGCAAAGGAAACCCTTTCAGAAAATATCGGTAAGCGAGCTGATCCAATCCGCCAATGTGAACCGCAAGACCTTTTATTATCACTTTGAGGATACTTACGCGCTGCTCAAATGGATCCTAGAGGAAGAAGTGATCAAGGCGGTGTGGCGCTTTGAGCTGCCTTTGGAATGTGAAACGGCAATTTCGTTTCTCATGGATTATATGGAAGAAAACGCCGCCGTGGTCCGCTGCGCTTACGAATCAATCGGGCGCGACGTTCTAAACCGTTTTTTCTACGCGGATTTTCATGACATGCTCGTTCCCGTCCTGAACCGCGCGGAGCAAGCGTCCGGCAAATGTCTGGATGCCGCGTACAAGGAATTTTTGACCGTGTTTTATATGGAGGCGTTTACGGGAATGCTGATTGACTGGATCCAAAACCGAGACAAAAAAGACCGGAGAACGGTAATCGAATATTTTATACATACCATGCGCGTTTCCTTGGCAGGAGTTTTTGAAAATAAGCAGTCCTCTTGACAGGATTCCCCGCCCTAACCCCCTTGATTTCCTCTCCACCGGCGGTTGATTTTTCGCATTCTACGCACAGTTTGTATACAAATCCGGACAAATGTTGTAGAATGTGAAACGAGCCGGGAAAGAAACGCCGGGAGGCTCATAGAACGAAACCGGCAAGGGGGATCATCAAAATGGATCAGATAAAGGTCGGAACGTTTATCGCAGATTGCAGAAAGAAGCAGAACCTGACGCAGGCGCGGCTCGCGGAGAAGCTGAATATCTCCGACAGAGCCGTGTCGAAATGGGAGACGGGA
>CAYUPA010000211.1:0-3565 GCA_964446565.1 uncultured Lachnospiraceae bacterium | reverse complement strand
GCGCGCCGCGGACCATACGAAAAAAGCCGCCGCACGGACTGCAAATTTCGCGCGGCGGCCTCTTGTCCCGTCACACGAAGCAATGACGTGCGGCGTTCTCATGACCGATAAAAAAACACCTGCAGATCTTATTTCCGTAAAACCCGGATCAGGTCCTCCATCAGCGCGTCCCGGTTGATTTGATATACATACCGGCAGAAATGGCGGGTCGCGTCGAACGAATACCTGCCGTCATATTCCGGAATGGGACTGGGAATCAGCTGATCCGCCATAAATTTGCCGTCAAGAAGCCACGCGACCGCCGTCACATCCCAGATGACCCGCGTCCACGCCGGATTGCGGCTGTATTGTTTCACCGCGTTGATCGTATTCTGCGCGAGATAATCGCAGATTTCATTTTGTCCGCGGAAGTGGCAGTTTAATTCCGGCTCGCTGATCGTAAAGTGCGATACGACGCCCATGCAGGGAAGCTGAACCACCGCCGCGCCGCATCCGAAAATCACCCGCGCCGCCGCAATATCCTGCACCATATTAAATTCCTTCGTATTCGGCCAGGTGAGCGAATGGCCGCCGAGCCAGACGATCACAACGCGGTCGATGATCTGCGGCTGAAGAAGGATCGCCGAGGCGACGTTGGTAATCGCGCCGATCGCCGCCACATACAGGGGACGGTCCGGCGTATAGGTCATGGCCCGTTCCGCGAGATCCTTCGCGGCATCGGAGATCACAGGCTTCTCCTCGGACGGAAGATACCCGTCCGACCCCTTGTAGACAACGCCCTCCATGTCCTCACGTTTCATCAGCCGCAGGACTTTCAGAATTTCGTCATAGCTGCGCTCCATGCCGTCCTTCGGACTGCTGGAATTGGAATTGAAGAACGGGGCCGCGTAAAGCGCCTTCGTGTGCAGCTTCTCTCCGTTATTCAGCAGATAGGCGAGTGCGAACTGGTCGTCGATCTCATTATACGTATCCGTATCGAGGACTACATCGACCGGTCCCGTCGGCCTGACGAGGCGTCTTAAAAGGCCTTCTGTATTCTGCGCCATGTGATTTGCGCTCCTTTCCGTAAGGCGGCCAGACGAGCCGCCTCCGTTTTAAACTCAGTAATTTTCACTGTGGATTTCAAAATAGCTCTGCGGATGGCTGCATACCGGACAGATTTCGGGCGCCTTGGCGCCGACCATAATGTGCCCGCAGTTGCGGCATTCCCACACCTTGATTTCGCTCTTTTCGAAGACCCGCGCGGTTTCGACATTCTTCAGCAGCGCGCGGTACCGTTCCTCATGCGACTTTTCGATTGCGGCCACCGCGCGGAATTTTGCCGCGAGGTCGGAAAATCCTTCCTCTTCCGCCGTCTTCGCAAATCCTTCATACATATCCGTCCACTCGTAGTTCTCGCCCTCGGCGGCCGCGTTCAGATTCTCCGCGGTATTCCCGATACCCTTCAGCTCTTTCAGCCAGAGCTTGGCATGTTCCTTTTCATTGTCCGCTGTCTTCAGGAACAGAGATGAAATCTGCTCGTAGCCCTCTTTTTTCGCGACGGACGCAAAGTACGTATACTTGTTCCGCGCCTGCGACTCCCCGGCAAAGGCCGCCTCCAGATTCTTCTCCGTCCTGGTGCCCGCATATCGGTTGTCCATTCGGTATCCCTCTTTTCTTTTGGATTTACGAGAATTCGTATAATTCTATTATACGGGAGCTTCCTCTGCCTGTCAATCGCGGTTTTTCATCTTTTCAAACGCCTCGTTCGGGTGTATACTGACAGAAACGTTCCGCCATAAAATGAAAGATTCAGCGAAAGGAGCCCGCGATGGCCGCAAAACCGAAAAATATACTCCTGATTCTCTCCGATCAGCAGCGTTATGACACGATTCACGCGTATGGCAGAAACAACATCTGCAGGACGCCCCACATCGACCGGCTCGCCGAAGAGGGTATGAAATTCACAAACGCTTTCACATGCTCCGCGATCTGCGCTCCGTCCCGCGCCAGCGTAATGACCGGCCTGTTCGCTCATAAACACGGCGTCATCGATAATTTTACGGACATCAAGGAGGGAATCCCCCTTCTTGGCGACTGCATGAAGGAGGCCGGCTACTACTGCGGCTACGCGGGGAAATGGCATGTGTCTCCGTCCCGGACGCCGGAGGCGTGCGGATTTCACGGGAAGCCCTTCATGGGGTACGCGTTCCCGGGCAGCGGCGTTTTCCCGGGTCTTCGCTTCAATCAGCCTCCGGACAACAAGCCGAATTATTATCAGGAGTATTTGAAGGAAAACGGTTTTCGGAACATTGATGTTTCCCACGGTTTTATGGGTAACAATCCGGCTCTCCAGATTCAGGAAATGTACTGCCGTCACGAGGGACCCATCGAAAGCACAATCGAGTATTTTGTCGCGCACGAGGCCATGGATCAGATCGAAAAGGCGGCGGCTTCCGGCAGGCCGTTTTTCATCTGGGCTAATTTTTGGGGGCCGCACTCGCCGAGCATCGTGCCGGAACCGTATTTTTCCATGTATGATCCGAAGGACATTCCGGAGCATCCAAGCTATCGGGAAACCTTCGCGGACAAGCCCTACGGATACTATCTTACCGAAAAAATGTGGGGGCTCGGCGATTACGGCTGGGCGGGTTTCGCCGACATCTCCGCGAAATACTTCGGACACTGTACGATGATCGACGATATGGTCGGACTGCTTGTCGATGCACTGAAAAGCAGGGGCCTCTATGACGATACGGTCATCATTTACAGCGCCGATCACGGCGACTGTCTCGGCGCCCATAAGCTGATTGAAAAGGGCTGTTTCGCCTTTGATGAAATCTACCGGATTCCGCTGATCGTGAAAGGACTTGGCACGCAGGATAATGACAGCTTTGTCTATCTGCAGGAGTTGATGCCAACCCTTCTTGCCATCGCGGGGACGAGGCCGCCTGAGCCTGTGGACGGGGCGAGCCTTCTGCCGCTGATGACAGGCGAACGGGTTTCAAACGGACGGACCGAGATTTACGGCGAGTATCATAACCATTTTTACGTCGCGCGCCAGCGGATGATCCGCGATAACCGCTACCAGTTTACCTTTAACGAAAGCGAACGCGGCGAGTTGTACGATTTTGAAAACGATCCCTATCAGCTGCGCAATGTCTGCTACGACCCGGCCTACAGGGCGATTAAACGGGAATATATGGATAAAATGGAAGCGTACATGGAAGCGACGGAGGACCCTGCCGGCACATGGTTCCGCCGCATCCGGGAATTCTATTAGAAAGGGAGTACCCAAGGCTTCGCAGAGAACGCAAGCGCAAATTGCGCAGGCAGAGAAAGTCGCGCTGTACGCACGGCGGCATGCGCAAGATTTTCTTTGCATCCTGCGCATCCTGCGCACACAGAAAAAAAACCGACAGGACCCTTTCGGACGATCCTGTCGATTTTCAGTATGAGCCGCGCGGGATTCGAACCCGCGACACCTGGATTAAAAGTCCAGTGCTCTACCACCTGAGCTAGCGGCCCAACTGCCCAGAGCCGGAATCGAACCAGCGACACGAGGATTTTCAGTCCTCTGCTCTAC
>CAYUPA010000210.1:0-3566 GCA_964446565.1 uncultured Lachnospiraceae bacterium | reverse complement strand
TTTCTTTCGGGCAGGCGCACCCGCACTCCTTTCATTTGTACGCGCCTGTACTTTTTCGCGGTGGCCGCGAAGACGCGGCTCAGTTGACAACGGAAAACCGACATCAGCTGGCGGGAGAAACCGACATCAGCTGGCGGGAGAAACTGGCATCAGCTGGCGGAAGAAACTGGCATTAGCTGTCGGATGAAACCGCATTAGCTGCCGGGTGAAATCGGCATAAGCTGCCGCGAAGAACCGGCTCAGTCAAATTCAATCATGATTTTGATTTTATCGCGCGGCCATGCCCCGGGGTTCGCGAAGAAGTCCCTCGCGTCGCTGAATTTGATGCGGTGTGTAATAATCGATGTTAAGCTGAGGTTATTTTCGCTCAGGATCTTCGCGACCTTCCGCGGATTGCCGAATCCGCCCGCGGCGCCGCGAAGGGTAAGCTGGCGAAGGACCAGATGGTCGATGGGGAATTCGTTAAGATTCCTTTCATAAAAGGCAGGAAGGGAAACGATGCCTTTTTTCGCAGTCGCGTTAAGAGCGGCATACAGAGCGGACGGCGATCCGGACGCCTCGATCAGCATATCGGTTCCCCTGCCGGCTGTCAGCGACAACAGGCTCTCTGTCAGGTCGCATTCGGCGCTGTTAATCGTCTCATCGGCGCCAATGGCTTTCGCGACAGCAAGTTTGCCGTCGTTTCTGCCAACCGCAATCACCTTGCCCGCGCCGTAATATTTGGCGAACAGAACCGCGCTCATTCCAATGGCTCCCGTTCCGATAACCGCCGCCGTCATATCGGGGTTCAGCCGAACGGTATCGAAACAGGCAAGAGAAATAGAAGCCGGCTCAAACAGCGCCGCGTCGTCAAAACCGAGATTGCCGGGGATGTGATACACATGCCGCTGCGGCATATAGATATATTCGGCAAAGCAGCCGTCCCAACAGTTCACGGTGCCGACCGAGCGGATTTCCGCGCAGTCGCCGTACCGTCCCTGTCTGCACGCAGGGCACTTGCCGCAGCTGACCGCGTTGTCGGAAAATACGCGGTCGCCGGGCTGAAAATCAGTTACCGACTCGCCGACTTCTTCCACGACGCCGGAATACTCATGGCCGAAGCGCACCGGATAGGTGATTTCTCCGCTTTTTATGAAGCTGCTTTCGCCGGTGTAAATTGAAAAATCGGTCGCGCAGATTCCGGCGCGCAGCACCCTGATCTTGAGCATCGTACCCGTGGGTTTTGGGGCCTCGACATCTTCATATACAATTTCGCCGGGCCGTAAAACCGTTAAAGCCTTCATTGTTCATCGCCTCCATCGCAAAATCCGGCATCTGTTATATTTCTCCGCCGCATTCTTCTGCAGCCTTCCTTTGTTACATTCTCCGCTGCCTTCCTCCGTTAAAAATCGCGGGCGTAGCCGCACAGCCATCCGCCGTCGACATTCAAAACCGTTCCGGTAATGTAGGAGGCGCGGTCGGACGTTAAAAACAGCGCGGCATCGGCGACTTCCTCCGGTGTCCCCTGCCGGTGCTGGGGAATATGCGCAAGCAGCGCGTCCCTTGCGCTGTTGTCCTGCCAGAGCGTATTGGTCACCGCAATGCCGATGCTGCCGGGCGCCACCGCGTTCACCCGTATTCCGCGCTCCGCCAGTTCAAGCGACATGGCTTTTGTAAGCTGAATGACGCCCGCCTTCGCCGCGGCGAACGCCGACTGGCTGCGAAGAGGAACCAGCCCCACGATCGATGAAATATTGAGAATGCACGCGCCGTCTTTCATATAGGGCAGCGCCGCGCGGGCGCAGTTGTAAACCCCGTTTAAATCGACATTCAGAATTGCGTCCCACCACGCGGGATCAAAACTGTCGACCGGATCGCGTTTATCGGGCCCTACGTTAATGCCCGCGTTGTTCACAAGGATGTCAAGTCCGCCCATTTTATCGGAAATATCCTTAAATACGCTGAACAGGCCGTCCCGGTCGGTGACATCGAGGCGGAAATATGCCGCGTTCGCGCCCATGGACCGAAGGGTTTCCGCCGTCTGTTCGCCTCCGCGTATATCGCAGACGGCGACGGCGGCGCCGCTTTCGGCATAAGCGGCCGCAATGGCGGAGCCGATGCCGCCGCCTGCCCCGGTTACGGCAGCGACTTTGTTTTCAAATGTAATCTGCATACCGTTTCTCCCTTCCATTTAAATTTAATCACATTGTATCATGATTCGTCCATATTTCTATGGAATTTTTCCTGAAAAATATGCTATAATCGTCAAAAAGAAAAGAAGGCGCCGCAATGCTGGAAAAAAAGATTCCCTTCGATGCCATTGCCCCGTTCTATCTGAATATTCAGTACTGCGAGTCGGACCCCCGTCTTGCGGAGTCCCGCTACGAACAGCACGCGCACGCGGAATGTGAAATCGTCGTGCATCTTGCGGGCGATATCGCGTTCATGGTTGAAAATCACCTGTATCCCATGCTGCCCGGCAGCGTCATCATTGCGAGGCCCTATGAATATCATCACTGCATCTATCAGAGCAACGCGGTGCACAGGCATTTCTGGATTCTGTTTTCCGCCGAAGGCAACGAGCGGCTCTTCGATCTGTTTTTTAACCGCGCGCCGGGGGAAAACAATCTTCTCGTCCTTACGCCCGACAACACGGCGCGTCTCGTCGCGCTGTGCCGCGCGATGCTGGAGCAAACGGATTCTCCGCTTGAAAACTACGGCCGGTTTTTCTCGCTGATCCGGCTGCTTCGCACAGCCGGTTCCCGGATTCCGCCCGCGGAGCCGAAGTCGCCCGATCTTGCCTTTGCGCTTGCGGAAATCGACGGCAATCTGACGGGCGCGGTCTCCGTCCGTTCGCTTGCAGAAGGCGCGCACGTCAGTGTGAGCACCCTTGAACGGCATTTTCTCGCGGAGCTGGGAATGAGTCCGACCGCATATCTGCGAAGAAAGCGTCTCGCCCGTGCCGCGGAGCTTCTCGCGGGCGGCGCGAACGTGACCGACGCCTGCATACAGAGCGGGTTTTCCGACTGTTCCGGCTTTATTGCCCAGTTTAAAAAGGCTTACGGCGTGACGCCCCTTGCGTTTCGGCGGAACCGGAACGCGTGGGGAAAACGGGAGGGTTATCTGCCGAAAACAAATTGAAATTCTCTTTTCGGCGCTTTATAATGTGCTGTGGCATCCTTGGTTGCCGGAAAAAAACTTAAGAACAGGAGAGATTATTGACTATGCGCGAGGAAGAAAAAATCAAAGCGGGCGTTTTATTCTGTCCCGGCGATCCCGAGCTGAAAGCGATCAAATTGAAAACGCACAATCTGAATGTGGATTATAACAACACCCATGAAGATGAGAGCGAAAAGCGCGCCAGAATCCTTTCGGAAATCATCGGCGAGTTCGGCGAGGGCGGATTTATACAGGGCCCGATTGCGTTCCATTACGGAAAGCATACAAAAATCGGCAAAAAATTTTTCGCGAATTTTAATCTGACCGTGCAGGACGATGCGGAGGTCACAATCGGGGACAACTGCAATTTCGGCCCGAACGTGACGATTGTAACCCCCGTTCATCCCTTGGTGGCTGATGAGCGCCGG
>CAYUPA010000209.1:0-3567 GCA_964446565.1 uncultured Lachnospiraceae bacterium | reverse complement strand
CGGCAACTCAGTATTGCCGGCCCCAAATCACGAGGTGCCGGGCCGGGCGTCCGCAGCAGACGCA
This sequence comes from uncultured Lachnospiraceae bacterium, assembly GCA_964446565.1. Classification (GTDB taxonomy): domain Bacteria; phylum Bacillota; class Clostridia; order Lachnospirales; family Bianqueaceae; genus CAYUPA01. The sequence continues at coordinate 3,503 of CAYUPA010000209.1, read as the reverse complement.
GACGTCTGACACCGCGTCCCCGGAAAACGGGATGCAGCGTGATTTGACGCCGCCGGTTTCTTCCTTGATCCTGTCTTCGCAGGCCGGATCGCCGCACCACATGGCCTTAATGAAGCCTTCTTTATTTCGCGCGGTCTCCATGAATTCCTCATGCGACGCGGCGGTATACGTTTTGGCATTCAGATTCTCCAAAGCCATCTCATACAGATTCTCATGGATCGCCGCAAGGAGGCTGTCCGCCGTATTTTCGAGGTCGGAGAGCGGCGCAAAGACCTTTTCGCCGGTATCCCGGCGCACGAGGACACACTGATCCTTTGCGATGTCCTTCGGTCCGATCTCAAGACGAAGGGGAACGCCTTTCATTTCATATTCGCTGAATTTCCATCCCGGTGAATTATCAGAATCGTCAACCTTCACGCGGTATTTGCTCTTCAGACGGTCCCGGAGCCGCCGGGCGGCATCTAAAACGCCTTCTTTATGCTGCGCGACCGGAACGATGATCATCTGCACCGGGGCGATCTTCGGCGGCAGAATCAGCCCGTTGTCGTCGCCGTGCACCATGATGATGGCGCCGATCATCCGCGTCGAGACGCCCCAGGAAGTCTGATGCGGATACTGCAGCGTGTTGTCGCGGCCCGTAAAGGTGATCCCAAAACTGCGCGCGAACCCATCGCCGAAATAGTGCGAGGTGCCGGCCTGCAGAGCCACGCCGTTGTGCATCATCGCTTCAATCGTGTAGGTCGCGACCGCGCCGGCGAATTTCTCTTTTTCGGTCTTCTGACCGGCGATAACGGGAATCGCCAGCGTTTCCCGGGCAAAATCTTCATAGATTTTTAACATGCGGAGCGTTTCTTCCCTTGCCTCCGTTTCGGTCTCGTGCATCGTGTGGCCTTCCTGCCACAGGAATTCCGTATTGCGCAGGAAGGGCCGCGTCGTCTTCTCCCAGCGAACAACCGAACACCACTGATTGTACAATTTGGGGAGGTCTCTGTAGGAATTGATGACCCTTGCGTAGTGCTCGCAGAAAAGCGTTTCCGAGGTGGGGCGGATGCAGTATCGTTCCGTCAGTTCCTCGCTGCCGCCCCGAGTTACCCATGCCACCTCGGGGGCGAAACCTTCCACATGGTCCTTTTCCTTCTGAAGAAGGCTTTCGGGTATTCAAAGAGGCATATATACGTTCTCATGACCGGTTTCCTTAAAGCGCCGGTCGAGGTCCTTCTGCATATTCTCCCAGATGGCATAGCCGTACGGCCGAAACACCATGCAGCCTTTCACGCTGCTGTAATCGATCAATTCCGCCTTTTTGATTACATCGGTATACCATTTGGCAAAATCTTCATCTCGTGCCGTAATGGCCTCGACCATTTTCTTTTGTTCCGCCATTGCGTTCAGTCAGTCCCTTCCTGTGATTCCCGCCGGAATCGTATTTAAATTGCATTCTAAAAAAGACACGCGGCAAGGCCGGTTCTGCGGCATTGGCGGTCCTCCCTGTAAAACCGCCATAACTATTCGTAAAACTTGTCTTTTACGAATAGTTGCAAACGGATATCCAACCTCCTCCGGCCGGATTCCCAGAAGCCCGCCGATAGTTCGAATGACAGCCGGAATGCCGCCGTAAGGCCCGACAGCCCAAAGGCCGAATGACAACAACCAGAACACCCGCGGCTCACGCGGATGCCGTATCGAGATCGCTCAGCGCGATCGTTTTGCCGTCGGACCAGATTCGCTCCAGATCATAGAACAACCGGGCTTCTTTATGAAATACATGCACGATGATCCGTTCGCAGTCCATTAAAACCCAGGTGCCGGTTTGATATCCTTCCACATGGTTGACCGGATATCCGTTTTTGCCGAGAATTTCCTCAACGGCGTCGATCAGCGCGTGAACATGATTTGGATTGTTTCCATGGGCGATAATGAAATAATCCGCCAAAACGGATATGGTATGGATATCGATGATCCGGATATCAAGCCCCTGTTTGTCGTCAAGCGCCTGATACGCCAGTTTGCACATTTCCTTTGAAACCGCAAGGTCCCGATCGATATCCTGTACGGTCTTTTCCATAGCGAATCTCCTTCTCGTGTATTTCAATCAGACTCTGTTTTGAATCGTCTGTTCTAAATCGTCTGTTTTGAATCATCTGTTTTGGTTCGTCTGTTTTAATTCGTCTGTTTTAATTCCTCAGTTTTAATTTTTCCTCGTAATACCGGTACGCGTCCCGCGTCAGCGGATAACAGGCCGCGCCGTCCTGATTTTCTTCCAAATAGGCTATCGTTTGCGAAAGAATCAGCAGCACGCCGTCGTCAAGGTCATGAAACACAAGTTCGCGGGCTTCTTCCAGCCCATGGAAGGATTGTCGCCCGGGTTCGATATAATCGGCGGTAAAAATTATCTTTTCCAGAGTTCCCATCGCCGGTTTTCCCGTGGTATGAAAACGGATTGAGTTGATAATATTTTCAGATAATTCCGGATATTCTTTTCTAACGAGTTCTGCGCCGCCAAAGGCATGCAGCAGCTGCGGATAGGGACGCAGGTCGCCATAGAAGTCGGAAAGCTCCGAATTTCGGATGAGCGACAGCAGGCTTTCCTTCTCCCTGTTCTTCGCCATATCATGAAGAAGACCCGCCAGGGAGGCATCCTGCACATTTTCATGATGGACCACGGCGAGCGCTACCGCCGTTGCTTCGACGCTGAGCGTATGGAAAAGCCGCTTCGGCTTCAGCTCCTTTTCAAGACGCTTTAAAATCTGACCGCGGAGCGCGTCGTAATCATAGGGCACGTTCATTCACTCCCATACAAATTATGCTTATAAATGTAATTTTCCACGCTTTCCGGCAGCAGATAGCGGATTGGACGGCCCGCACGCACGCGGGCGCGGATATCCGTCGAAGAGATGGAAAGGGCCGGTACTTCAAGAAAATGGAAATTCTCCCCTTCCGCGACCCGGTTCTCGATCGCGCTGCGGTCGTACCCTGGACGCGTCGCGGCGATAAAAGTGCAGCTTTTTAGCAGCGTATCCGCATTTTTCCATGTGAATATCTCAAGGAACGCGTCGGCTCCTGTGATGAAGAAGAACGAAGTCCCTTTCGGAGCGCTCTCCTTTAACTGTTCAATGGTATCGATGGTATAGGTTTTCCCGCTCCGGTCGATCTCGATGCGGGAAACATAGAAGGAAGGGTGCGTTTCGGTCGCGAGTACCGTCATGATGTAGCGGTCCTCCGCGTTCGTGACCTCCGAGGCCTTCTTGTGCGGCGGCTGCCCCGTGGGAATAAAGAGAGTCCGGTCGATTGCGAATTCATGGCGAACCGCCTCGGCCGTCACGAGATGACCGTAATGAATCGGGTCAAAGGTCCCGCCCATGAGCGCGATATTTTTCGGACGGCTTATAAAGATGGTTCCGTTTGCCATAATGACTTATTGCCCGGGAAGTTCGATTTTGGGCTTTTTTGCGGGACGGTACAGGACAAATTTGCGGCCGATGATCTGCACGGGATCGGCGTGA
>CAYUPA010000208.1:3067-3614 GCA_964446565.1 uncultured Lachnospiraceae bacterium | reverse complement strand
TTCATCTCGTCTGTTATAACTTTATGCCGGTGTTTGACTGGACGCGCACGGAACTTGCGAGAAAACGGCCCGACGGCTCGACGGTTCTTGCCTATACGCAGGAAGCGGTTGACGCGCTTGACCCGGAAGCGATGTTTTCCTCAATCGCCAACGATACGAACGGCACGGTCATGCCGGGCTGGGAACCGGAGCGTATGGCGCGTGTAAAAGAGCTCTTCGCCATGTATAAGGATATCGACGACGAGACGCTTTTTGAGAATTTGAAGTATTTTCTGGAGCGCATTATGCCGGTTTGCGATCGGTATGACATCAATATGGCCATTCATCCGGACGACCCTGCATGGAGCGTTTTCGGGCTTCCGCGCATCATTACCAGTAAGGAAAACATTCTCCGGATGATGAAAATGGTGGACAATCCGCATAACGGCGTCACATTCTGCTCCGGCTCCTATGGAACAAATCGTAACAATGATCTGCCGGATATGATTCGGTCCCTGAAAGGCCGAATTCATTTCGCGCATGTCCGCAACCTGAAATTCAATTCGCC
>CAYUPA010000208.1:0-3057 GCA_964446565.1 uncultured Lachnospiraceae bacterium | reverse complement strand
GATTTTGAAGAGGCGGCGCATCTGTCCTCGGACGGTTCGTTCGATATGTACGAAATTATGAAGGCGCTGTATGACATCGGCTTCGACGGCCCGATCCGGCCCGATCACGGACGCATGATCTGGGATGAGGTCGCGATGCCGGGATACGGTTTATATGACCGCGCGCTTGGAGCCGCGTATCTGAACGGGCTTTGGGAAGCAATCGATAAAAATCAAAAATGTTCATAGCAAAATGTAAATAGAAAATTGCAAATAGCAAAATGCAAATAAAAAATTGCTAATAGAAAAATGCAAATAGAAAAATGCAAATAGCGTTTTGCCTTGAACATTGCAAACAGCAGCGAGGTGCCTTGTATGGGAAGAATATTCCGATTTCATACCGATGTGGATACCGATCAGATCATCGCTTCGCAGTATCTGCTGTATCCGACGATTGAAGAAATGAAAAGTCACGCTTTTGAATCGCTCGATCCCACATTTGCGGAGCGTGTACAACCCGGCGACTATGTTGTCGCTGCGGAAAATTTCGGCTGCGGCTCGTCCCGGGAACAGGCGCCGGCCGTTCTGAAGGCGCTCGGCGTCAAGGCGGTCATCGCGAAATCCTTCGCGCGCATTTTTTACCGAAACGCGATCAATATCGGTCTGCCGGCCGTGATTTGCCGGGACCTGTACGACGCGGTGGAAGATCAGGACGACATGGAACTCGATCTGCGGGCGGGACGCATCCGGACGAAGGACAGGGAATTTATGTGCACCCGGCTTCCGGAACAGATGCAGAAAATTCTGGATCAGGGCGGTTTGATCGCGTCGCTCAATAAGGAGGAATGAACGGTGGGAATGACAATCGCGGAAAAGATCATCGCCCGCGCGGCCGGCGTTCCTAAGACGCGGGCGGGCGAAATCCATACGGTCGAGCTTGACAGGCTGATGAGCAACGACGGCACAACGCATCTTACGGTCGATATGTACAACACCCTCGTGCGGCGCCCGCGCATCAAGGATGTGAGCAAGCTAATCTGGATTGTGGATCACAACCTCCCGGCCGACAGTCCGAAGACCGCCGCGTCGCAGAAGAAAATGCGGGACTTCGCGAGAGAGCACGGCATCGCGTTTCACGAAGGGGACGGCGTGTGCCATCAGGTGATGATGGAAAAATACGTCTGTCCGGGGGAGCTGATCTTTGGCGCTGACAGCCATACCTGCGCGTATGGAGCGCTCGGAGCCTTTGGAACCGGCGTCGGCTGCACGGATTATCTGTATGCGATGATCACAGGCACGTCGTGGCTCATGGTGCCGGAGACCCTGCGGTTTCAGCTTCATGGGCATCTTAACGACGGCGTTTCTGCGCGGGATTTGATTCTTTCAATCATCGGGCGCATCGGAGCGGGAGGCGCGAACTATAAAGCCATGGAATTTGTCGGAGAGGGGCTTGCGGCGCTGTCGATGAGCGACAGAATCTGCATCTGCAATCTTTGTGTGGAAGCCGGCGCCAAAACCGCTCTGATGCCGGCGGATGAAACCGCGCTTCGCTATCTGACAGAACGCGGCCGCAAACCGGCGGCTCTGTATGAAAGCGACCCGGACGCCGTATTTGAAAAAGTGTATGACATCGATCTTGCGGAAATCGAACCGGTCGTAGCCAGGCCGCATTTTGTTGATAATGTCGTGCCGGCGCGGGACTGCGCCGGGATCCGGATCGACGAGGCGTTTCTCGGTTCCTGCAGCAGCGGAAGGCTGGAAGACCTGCGTGCGGGAGCGCATCTGCTCAAGGGGCGCAAGGTCAGTCCCAAAGTCCGTTTTTTCGTTGTGCCTGCGAGTCGGGACGTCTACATTCAGGCGCTGCGCGAGGGCCTGATCGATACGTTCATGGAGGCCGGAGCCATTGTGATGAATCCGAACTGCAGCGTCTGCTGGGGCAGCTGTCAGGGCGTTATCGGCGAGGGCGAAACGCTGATCAGCACGGGTACGCGCAATTTCAAGGGCCGCGCCGGCCATAAAAACTCTTTCGTGTATCTGGCTTCCGCCGCGACCGTAACCGCCTCCGCGATCATGGGCATGATTACGACGGCCGATCAGCTCCGGTAAAGGAGAACGTCATGGACGAACAATTTACGGCAGGAATCTGGGTCCTTGGCGACGACATCGATACGGATATCATCATCCCGACGGACTATCTCGCTCTCAAAAGCGTAGAAGAGATGAAAGCCTACGCATTTTCCCCGCTGCGGCCGGATCTTGCGGGGCGGATCGCGCCGGGCGACGTTATTGTTGCCGGGAAGAATTTCGGCTGCGGCTCCTCAAGAGAGCAGGCGCCCGAGATTCTGAAAACGCTTGGAGTGCGGGCCGTCATTGCGAAATCGTTTGCCAGAATATTTTATCGGAACGCTGTCAATAATGGGCTCCTTCTGATTGAAAACGGCGTCCTTCCGGATACGGCGCGGGAAGGAGATCGGCTTACCGTCAAGGTCGGAAAGTGCATCGAATATCAGGGGCAGACCTATGAGACGCCGGCGCTGCCGCGGAATCTGCTGGAAATTCTCGAGGCCGGCGGCCTTGTGAGGGCGATGCGAAGGCGAAACGGCTTAGAATAGGAGACGGCAATGGGAGCCACCTTAATCGAAAAAATAATCCGCAGGAACACGGGATTGCGGAAGGCGAAGGCCGGGGATATCGTAACGGTCTCCGTGGACCGGGTGATGATTCATGATATCTTCATTCCGTTCGTGAAAGAGAAATTCGAGGAGATGGGGTTTACCCGGCTGTGGGACCCCGATAAAGTCGTGCTGATTTACGACCATCTCGTACCTGCCAGCCAGATTGACGATACCCGGCATTTTCGCATCGGGAACGAATTCGCAGAGCAATACGGACTGAAGAACATTCACCGCGCGGACGGAATCTGCCACCAGCTCATGACGGAGGCCGGGTACGTGAAGCCGGGCGATGTGGTATTCGGAACGGACAGCCATACGACGACCTACGGCTGCGTGGGCGCGTTTTCCTCCGGAATCGGATATACGGAAATGGCGGCTATTCTCGGAACCGGCACGCTGTGGA
>CAYUPA010000207.1:622-3667 GCA_964446565.1 uncultured Lachnospiraceae bacterium | reverse complement strand
AACGCTGGCGGCGGTCTGTCTCGTCTATTATAAGGACGTGGGCAGTCTCATCGTCGAATTTTTCCGTTTGCTCCGTGATCTCTTCTTCCGTGCAGTTAAAAAGAAGCCTCTCGTGATGTACAAAGAGCGCAGGATGCTTTTGCTCGTCATCGCGGCCTCGGTTCCGACGGCGGTGCTGGGGCTTGTCATGAAGAAGTTTTTGGAGGATCTGTTCCTGCGTTCCGTCGTGGCAGTCGGATTTGCGCTGCTCGTGACAGCGGTCCTGCTGTTTCTTTCGAGGCGGATTCCGCAGGGGCACAAGCAGGTCCGGGAGATGAAATACAGTGACGCTGTCGTGATCGGGATCGCGCAGGGCGTCGCGACGACGCCTGGCATCTCGCGCTCCGGTTCGACCATCGTGGCGGGGATGCTCTGCGGACTGGACCGGGAGTTCGCGATCCGGTTCTCCTTTCTGATCTCGCTTCCGGCGATTGCGGGCGCGGCGCTGCTCTCGCTGTTTGACATATCACCGGCGGATCTGTCGATGAATCTCGGCCCCTATCTGGTGGGCTTTCTCGCTTCGGCGCTCGTGGGATACATCTGTATCCGCTGGCTTCTTAAAATTCTGCGCAGCAACCGGCTGCACTATTTTGGTTTCTATTGCCTTGCGGTTGGCCTGATCGCGATCTGCGCTGGGCTTATTCTCTAAAAAGACGGGAACGGGGGTAAGGAATGGCGGCTCGTAAAAAGGAAACGAAGAGTTCTGCGAAAGCGAAGAGTCAGGCGAAAACGAAGGGCTCGGCAAAAGGCGCTCCTGCATCGAACAAATCGTCTTCGTTGTGGCCGGAGATTCAAAATCTGCTGATTCTTCTCGCTTTGCTTCTGATTGCGCTTTGCGTGTTTCTGGAAAAACGGATGGGCGTGATTGGCAGCGTCATGCATACCGTATGCGTCGGCGTCTTTGGATTTTCCGCGTATTTGCTGTGTCTGTATTCTGTTATCCTGATGATTCTGAAGATCTCCGGTGTATTGAACCGCCGCAGAACGGTAAAATGCGTGGCGGTTCTTTTGTGTATTTTATTTTTGGGAGTTCTCCTGCAGATTCTGAACGGGGACGCCGGCGTATCCTCGATTAAGGCGCTGTACAAGGCAGGGTCCCCCCGCAACGGCGGCGTTTTCGGCGGAATCATCGCCTATGGATTTGTCCGTTTGATCGGCCGGACCGGAAGCATCATATTACTCGTCGGTCTGCTCCTGATTCTGCTTGTGCTGATTTCCGAGAGGTCGCTTGTTAAATTCGTCCGGTTTCTGTCAGGACGCGCGGCCAAAGGCGCGAGAGATACCTCCGCCGCAATCCGGCGGCGCAGGGAGCGGCAGCGGGAGATGGTGGAACGCAAGAAGGAAGAAGACCGCAAGAACGAAGCCTATGAGTTTGCGCACGAGCAGACGAACCACGGACAGGCTGACCCCGAGCAGACGGACCACGGACGGGCAGGCCCTGCGGACGGCGCGAAGAAACGAAATTCCAAAACGAAAAACGCGGTGCAGACGAATGCAGGCGCTGCGAAGTCCAATAGCAGCGGGGTAAGCGCCGAGGACAGAGGGACAGCTGGGAACGGCGGTTTATCCGAGGACAGAGGGACAGCCGGGAACGGCGGTTTAGCCGAAAACGGTGGTTCGGTCAAAGACAGAGAGTTGGCCGAAGACAGGGACCCGTTCGAGGACGGCGGGTTCTCCGCCGCGAAAGACAGCAGCAATCGATGTGTCGATATTCCGATTCTTGACCCGGAGCAGGATGTGTATCTGCGCCATAAACGCCGTCAGATGGCGAATCATAAGCAGGAAGCGGCGCAGAGACAGGAGACGGCAGCCGCGTTCGGCTGGCGGGAAACGGAGCCTGCGGTCTCGGACGGGAAACGAAATGTCGGCGGGGAAGAAAAACCGGAGACGAAGATAGAAGAAACGGAGTGTGCGATTCCGAAAATTATCACAGGAGGGGACGCGCGGTCCGCGGACAGACAAACCGAAGAAGAGCGGACCGGAGGGGAACAAGTCGGAGCAGAACGGACCAGAGCAGAACTGTTCGAGGGGGAACGGTTCGGAGCGGAACGGACTGAAGAAGAACCGGTCAAAATAGAACAGACCGAAGAAGAATCGTTCGAAGCGGAACCGTTTGAAGAAGAACATACCGAAACAGAACCGTTCGAAGCAGAACAGACCGAAGGGGAAGGGTTCGAAGCAAAACAGGCTGAAAGAAAACCGTTCGAAGGAGGAGAACACTTCGGCGCGGCGCAGTCCGAAAAGGGACCGAACCTGGCAGAACATCACAGCGTAGCGCGAAAGAACGAGATGGAGCCGCCTTTTGCGGAGGACGACGAGCCGACCGGGCCCCTCCCCGTGGAGATGCCCGAGGAGCCGTACCATTTTCCGCCGATTGATCTCTTAAAGCCGGATACGCAGGGCACGGCGGGCGAATCCCGCGAGGAACTGATGCAGAACGCGAGACGACTGGAGGAGACGCTGCTGAGTTTCGGCGTCGAGGCCCGGGTTTTACAGGTCAACAAGGGGCCAGCGGTCACCCGTTACGAACTTACGCCCAAGCAGGGCGTCAAAGTCAGCCGAATTGTAAATCTCTCCGACGATATCGCGCTCAATCTCGCGGCCTCCGCCATTCGCATCGAGGCGCCGATTCCGGGCAAAAACGCGATCGGCATTGAAATCCCGAACAAGGAAGCCTCAATGGTCATGCTGCGGGACGTGATTGACAGCGACCGGTTCCGTAAGTTCCCGTCCTCGCTCGCTTTTGCCCTGGGTAAGGATATCGACGGCAATGTTCAGGTGGCGGACATCGCGAAGATGCCCCACCTTCTGATCGCGGGCGCGACCGGCTCCGGCAAGAGCGTCTGCATCAATTCGCTGCTGATCAGTATTCTGTACAAGGCGGACCCGAAGGATGTCAAGCTGATTCTGATCGATCCGAAGGTCGTGGAACTGTCCGTCTACAATGGAATCCCGCACCTTTTGATTCCTGTGGTCAACGATCCGCGCAAGGCGGCTCTGGCGCTC
>CAYUPA010000207.1:0-612 GCA_964446565.1 uncultured Lachnospiraceae bacterium | reverse complement strand
GCGCTCAACTGGGCCGTGCAGGAAATGACGAAGCGGTATCAGAAATTCGCGGATTTGAATGTGCGGGATATCCGAGGCTACAACGAGGCGGTCGAGGAGCGGCCGGAACTGGAACTTGAACCGATGCCGAAGATTGTGATCGTCATCGATGAGCTTGCCGATCTGATGATGGTTTCGTCCAAAGAGGTCGAAGATTCGATCTGCCGTCTTGCGCAGATGGCCCGCGCGGCGGGTCTGCATCTTGTCATCGCGACCCAGCGCCCGTCGGTTGACGTCATTACCGGCCTGATCAAGGCGAATATTCCCTCGCGCCTTGCCTTCGCGGTTTCTTCCGGGACGGATTCCCGGACGATTCTGGATATGGTCGGCGCGGAGAAGCTGCTGGGCCGGGGCGATATGCTGTTTGCTCCGATGGGAACCTCAAAGCCGATCCGGATTCAGGGCGCCTTTGTTTCCGATAAAGAAGTGGAGACGATTGTAGACGCCGTTAAGGTCGAGGTCAGAGAGAATCCGGACCTTGCCGACGCGCTGGATGAGGACGGCGGCGCGGCGCAGCGGGACGATGAGGAGCTTGACGAGTATCTCGAACAGGCGATTCAATATGTAGTGGAC
>CAYUPA010000206.1:1883-3675 GCA_964446565.1 uncultured Lachnospiraceae bacterium | reverse complement strand
GTTTTCCCGGGGCACGCCGACGTCTTCATTATGGAACAGATCCATTGTCGCTCCGATACAGGCAAAGCCCCGTTCTTTCATCAGATAGGCGGCAACGCTGGAATCGACGCCGCCGCTCATGGCGATAACGGCTTTTTTGTTCATGCGCTACCCTCAATTCGAACACTCTGCTGCGGCATCGGCGCGTGAGCCGATTCATTTTCTTTTTTGGCGTTTCCCACCGCCGTCACCACACGGTACCCTGTCAGAGCGACCCGCTGTTCCAGACAGCCGCGGCACTGCGCCGCTTCTTCGCCGGTACAAATCTTGTTTTCATAAAGTTCGTACAGTTTGCGTACCCGGACAGGCGAAAGGTTGGGCATTACCACATTTGCGCCCGCCTTCAGGCCAAGCTCCCGCCCCTGCGGGTGGATGGTTCCAAGCGCCGTCGTAGCCGGGAGCAAGGCGTAGGGGAACAGAAGCCTTAAAATGGAAATCAGCCGCAGAGTCAGTGAAAGCGAACCGCTTTCAAAGGAAGCAAACGGCGTTTCCCTGTGGGTGATATACGGCCCGATGCCGATCATATCGGGCGCAAGCGTCTGCAGAAAGCGGATATCCTGAATCAGGCAATCGAGGGTCTGATAGGGCGATCCGACCATAAAACCGGACCCGACCTGATACCCGATTTCCTTCAGATCGAAAAGGCAGCGCTTCCTGTTTGCAAGGCTCATACTGTCAGGATGGAGCTTTCGGTAATGCCGCTCATCGGCCGTCTCATGCCGTAAAAGATACCGATTCGCGCCGGCCTCAAAATAGGCCCGGTAGCTTTCCTTCGGCTTTTCTCCAATGGAAAGGGTGATGGCGCAGTCGGGAAAACGGCCGCGTATTTCGGAAACAATCTCGCAGAGCAGAGTATCTGTAAAAAACGGATCTTCGCCGCTTTGCAGGACAAAGGTGCGAAATCCCAGCGCGTACCCTTCATCGCAGCAGGAGAGGATTTCTTCCCTGCTCAGCCGATAGCGGACGGCGTTATTGTTTCCGGCGCGGATGCCGCAGTAATAACAGTTGTTCTTACAGTAATTTGAAAATTCGATGAGCCCTCGCAGATAGACTTCGTCGCCGTAAATCTCCCGGCGTCTTTTGTCCGCGGCCTCGGCAAGTTCCGCGTCAAAACGGTCGGTTTCCAGTAGGCTTTTAAGCGCGCTGTCCGGCAGGTCGCGGGAGGTATAAAGCGTTTCAACCAAATCAAAATTGCTCATAAACGGCCTCGCAGCTTCGCATGGCAAGAATGGTGCGGCTGATTAAGTCGTCCAGTTCCCAGCCGAGCATATCAGCGCCGCGTTCAATGACCTCGCGGGAGCATCCCGCGGCGAAATTCAGGTTTTTGTATTTTTTCCTGACTGATTTTAACTCCAGGTCGGACACGCTCTTTGAAGGACGCATGAGCGCCACAGCGCCAATCAGACCGGTCAGCTCGTCCACCGCGTAGAGAACCTTTTCCATCTCATGTTCCGGCTGAATATCCACCGTCAGCCCATAGCCGTGGCTTGCGACTGCGTGGATCAGCCGTTCCTCCGCGCCGTATTCCCGCAGGATTTCCTGCTCCTTGATGCAGTGTTCGTTTGGATACGCCTCAAAATCCAGATCGTGGAGCAGTCCGACGATCCCCCAGAAATCTTCCTCCCCGGAATAGCCGAGTTCTTTTGCAAAATACCGCATGACCCCTTCCACCGTCACGGCGTGTTTCCGATGAAATGGCTCTTTATTCCATTTACAAAGCAGTTCCCACGCCTCATCCCTTGAAATTGTTTTT
>CAYUPA010000206.1:0-1873 GCA_964446565.1 uncultured Lachnospiraceae bacterium | reverse complement strand
CATACCGTTTGCCATCGTAAGACTTCCTTTCCGCTCTATTTTACACCGGTTGGCAGATCGCCGCGCCGCCGTCTGTATCCGCAAACGCCCGTATCGCATTCGCTGTGGTGTCGTCCGTATTCGCAAACGCCCATATCGCATTCGCCGCGCCGCCGTCTGTATCCGCAAACGTCCAAATCGCACTCGCTGTGGGAAAATCCTAATCCACAGTCCGCGTCGAATTATCTATGCACGAAAAACCTATCAGTTTTATATGTTATATTTTACTCAGAGCCCCCCTTTTTGTCAAGATGACCGTGGAAGGAACGGCTCAGATAGAAACCGGGTATGATAATGCGCAGGCAAATGCAGACCGGGTAAGGAAAAGCGGCCCGCGCCTCAGCGCGGGACTTCCGTGAATTCAAACGTAAGATACAGCGGATAATGATCGGAAATACAGTCAAACCACGGCTCGTCTATGCGCAGATAGTCTCCGATCTGTACGGGAGCGCCGGTTTTCGTCAGAATATGGTCGATCGCCTGCGAAAAAGTGCCTTTTTCCGCGCGCCGATAGCCTGCGGGGCCGCAGGGATGGTGCCCTCGCGTCTCATCACGCTTCCCTTGCGCCGCATCGTGCGCATCGATCCATCCGAGTTCTTTCGCCGCGTCGAGGCAGGGACTTTGCACCGTCGCGTTAAGGTCGCCCATTAAAAAACCAGGGCAGGCATACGTTGCCATAACTTCTTCTAAACGCCGGAGCGCGAGCCGAATCTGGTATACGCGCGCCTCGTCAGAATGCGCCTGATAATCCGAATTTGACGGATTGGAAGATTTCCACCACAAATGCGTTGTCATCACCGCAAAAAGGCGCTTGGAACCGCGGTCTTCAAAGACGCCGTACGTATAGGACTTCGTACCGGCGTTGTTAAAAGACCCTTCATATCCGGGTACGCGCTCGGAATAGCGGAAAAAACCGGATTCTATCAAGAGCAGCTTATCGTCGCGATAGAGAATCGGCGTATCGCCTCCGGTGATCAGTTCATAATGCGCCGACTGCCCTTTGTGTTCAAAACGTGTCATCTCACGCATTACCAGTTCATTCATGCGCACAGAGGCTTCCTGAATCCCCAGCACGTCGGGCATGATTTCCTGATAGCTGCGGACCAGTCCCTTTACACGGCTTTCCGCGGAACAGTCCTCTCCGCGTTCTGCCCAGGCAGGCGTGTTGAGATCACATTTCCATTGATTGTTTGACATGAGAATCATTGCGAAAAATCTCCCTTCTTAAAGGCACCTGCATGAGGCGCCGGAATGATAGTTTGTTCAATATCTTAGAGGTTCCGTCCAGAATTTATCCGGATAGGCCGTTCCGTATATTGCGTTTGTATGACAACAGGCGCCTCCTCACACAAAGATTTCATCCGCCTGCCTGCTCGGCGCATGAAGCTGCTCCATCACGAAACGATCATAGGCGCTGATCATTGTGGGGTAAACACCGCCGCGAACAGGTAAATGTTCCATAAAGAGGTCCTCCTGCTACAATATATTTTGAGTTGAGTCTTCGAACATGAAAATTGCTTATCTATCTGTACAGTACCATATTCCGTTTTGTTTTTCAAGATTATTCCTTCAATATAGAGACGCGATTTCTGGAAATGGGTAACAGTTCAGACCGCCCCGTCTTCCATGTGCTGCACTTTTCGATAGAAAATAGCGGTAAGTCCGAAACATTCCGCGGCTGCGGGCCTAAAAGAGCGGGTGTCTGTGTTTCACAGTCCAATCTCTCATTTGCCGGGAGAAAATTTGAATTTCTCGTGACGGACGGCGTCTCGCAGCATTAAAAAAGACTGATACGTTCCGGTTTTGGTTTTCCGTTCCGTATCAGTCCATGTTA
>CAYUPA010000205.1:1045-3684 GCA_964446565.1 uncultured Lachnospiraceae bacterium | reverse complement strand
CGTGGAAATCATCACCTCGCAGAATTCCAAGGGGCCGAGCCGCGACTGGCTGAACATCGTCGCGACGTCGCAGGCGCGCAACAAGATCAATCAATGGTTTAAGAAGGAATTCAAACAGGAGAATATTGTCCGCGGGCGCGAGGCGGTCGAGCGCTACGCGAAAAGCAAGGGCATGAACCTGAATGAGCTCATGCGGCCGGAATGGCAGGCGATCGTGCAGAGAAAGTACGGGTTTAACGACTGGGATTCGGTTCTCGCTGCCATCGGACACGGGGGCCTTAAGGAGGGTCAGGTCGTAAACCGTCTCTATGAGGAGTATCACAGGGAGAACCAGACCCTCATGGAGGATGACGCGGTCCTTGCGAGCGTGCAGGACCGGCTCCAGAAGCGGGAGGACGGGGCGCAGGACCGAAAGCAGCGCCGCAGCGCGAGCCCGATCACCGTGCGCGGCATCCATGACGTCGCCGTGCGCTTCTCGAAATGCTGCAATCCCGTTCCGGGCGATGAAATCATCGGCTACGTGACCAGGGGGCGGGGCGTCTCCATTCACAGGACGGACTGCCTGAACATCATTCAGCTGTCGGAGGAGGAACGGAAGCGCCTTCTTGAGGCGGAGTGGGAAGTTTCGCCGGACGGCAGCAAAGATATGAAGTTCATCTCCAGCATTCAGGTGATCGCGGAGGACCGCAGGGGCATTTTGACGGAGGTCACCAGCATCATCTCCAACGAAAACATCATGATGACGTCCATGAATGCCAGACGGAAGAAGGACAGCAACGAAGCGGTTTTCAACATGTCCTTCGAGATTTCCTCCAAGGAACAGCTTGAGCAGATCGGACGGAAAATCGCGCAGCTGCCGGGCGTGTACGATGTGATTCGCAGCGCGAATTAACGGAAAGGCCGCGTGGGCGCGCGAGAACAGGGTCTTAAGGACGGAGAACTACACTGCTTTTTCAGGGAGGCCGGTATGAAAATCGATCAGCTTGTCGTCGGCGCGCTTTCGACGAACTGCTATATCGTGCAGGACGAAACGGAGAAGGAAACGGCGATCATCGATCCCGGAGCGGACAAGGACCGAATCCGGGCATTTGTGGAAGAAAAGGGACTAATGCCCCGCGTGATTCTGCTTACGCACGGGCATCTTGATCATCTCATGGCGGCGGTCTCTCTCAAACGAACCTATCATTGCCCCCTTCTCTTTCACAGGGATGAGGTCCTTTATATGCGCTCGGAGGCTGCGAAGCGTTCGCCGTACCGGAAGGATATTTTTGAAACGCTGCTTGCGGAGGTTGAGGGCGAAAGGCTGCTTGCGGACCGTGATACGGTCGTTTTCGGGAGCGTATCGCTTACGGCGATCGAGGTTCCGGGGCATACCGCGCACAGCCTCTGCTATTACGCGGAAAAGGAAAAGGTTCTTTTTGCCGGCGACACGCTCTTTTGCGGCAGCGTCGGCAGAACGGATTTCTACGACGGCGACGGGGCCGACCTCGTCCGCGCCATCGAAAGGCGGATTCTGACCCTGCCGGGGGATGTCGCGGTGCTTCCCGGCCACGGGCCGCGCACTACGGTTTCGCGGGAGAAGGAACAAAACCCTTCTCTTGGAGGACGGTATGCCTGACGGGACGATTGCTCTCGTTGCGGAGGACCTTGCGCCCGGCACCGCCTACGAGGCGCAGATGCTGGTCCGGGAATTTTTCCCGGCCTCCGGCATCACAGGCGCGGACGAGGGCGCGGCGCTTCAAATCTTCCTTACGGAGAACGGAACCCGCATCGTAAAGGACGGGCAGACCTTCGACGAGCCTCTCGCCGGGGCGGGCGCGGATGAGGATTTCAAAAACAGGCTTAAAACCTCCCTTTATGACGCGCTCACGCGCTGTACGAAGAAGAGCCTTCCCTGGGGCATCCTGACCGGTGTCCGACCGACCAAGATCGCCTATGCCGATCTGGAACGGGGCCTTACGCAGGAGGCTGTGGAAGAGCGAATGGAAAGCGTGTTCCGGGTTCGGCGGGACAAGGCCCGTCTCATGACCGAAACGGCGGCGCGGGAAAGGATTCTCCTGAGAGACCAGCGGGGAAGCGATCTCAGCCTGTATGTCGGAATTCCGTTCTGTCCGAGCCGCTGTGCGTACTGTTCGTTTGTTTCCTACGAGTTCCGCTCGTATGAAACCATGATGGATTCCTATCTGAAGGCCCTGATTCGGGAAATCGAAGAAACGGCGCCGTACCTTGCCGGACGGCGGGTTCGAAGTTTCTATATGGGAGGCGGTACGCCGACCGTCTTAACGGCGGAGCAGCTCGAATTATTGCTTTCCCGGATAGACCGCGTCTTTCCGCTTCAAAACTTTCGGGAAGTGACGGTGGAGGCCGGCAGGCCGGATACGGTGACGCCGGAGAAGCTTACGGTTCTTCGCCGTTTCGGGACAGGCAGGATTTCGATCAATCCGCAGACGATGAACCAGAAAACGCTGGACCGGATCGGCCGCGGGCACACCGTGGAACAGGTTGAGGACGCTTTTTTCATGGCGAGGGCGCAGGGCTTTTCCAATATTAACATGGATTTTATCCTCGGCCTTCCCGGAGAGGGGGCCTCCGAGGTTCGAACCTCGATGGAGGCTGTAAGACGTCTGTCTCCGGACCGT
>CAYUPA010000205.1:0-1035 GCA_964446565.1 uncultured Lachnospiraceae bacterium | reverse complement strand
GGACAGTCTGACGGTGCACACGCTCGCGGTGAAGCGCTCCTCGAGGCTTCATCAGGAACGATGGGGCGAAGCGAAGACGGAGGAAGCCGCGGCGCTTGTGGAAACGATGCTCGAGGAGACGGCTAAGACCGCCGCGTCGCTCTCGCTGCGTCCCTACTATCTGTACCGCCAGAAGAACATGGCGGGTAATTTTGAAAATGTCGGCTACAGCCGAACGAATAAAGAATGTCTTTATAATATCGAGATCATGGAGGAGAGGCAGTCGATTCTCGCATTCGGCGCCGGCGCGGTCAGCAAACTGTATGATCCGGAGGACAACCGGCTGATTCGCGTTCCGAACGTGAAAAACGTGACGGAATACATCCGGCGCGTCGATGAAATGATCGAGCGAAAACGAAAGGGGTTGAGCGCATTTGAAGCTTGAGGAACTGCGGCAGTCCATTCAGACGCGGGAACTTCGGATTCCGGAGATTTTCTCCGCGGCAATGCTGCTGGTAGAACAAAATATTAAACAGTATATCGTATTGACGGTTTTGGTCTTTCTCCCGGCAAGTCTGGTCTCCTCGATCGGCGCTGCGGCTTTGCCGGAGGATATCATGATGGAGGCCGCGGAGGATATCACGATGGAGACCGCCGAGTCGATGGAGGTCCTGTTTAAGAATTCTGTGCTGACCCTTCTCGTGAGCCTGTTTACGATGATCGCGACCTGCGCCGCGGCCGTCATGACGCAGCATCAGATAAAATACGATGAAAAGCTGCCGTTTCGGGAAGGCTTTATGAAAGGGCTCACAGGGTGGCCGCGCTTTCTTTTGACGGTGATTCTCTTCTTTTTCACTTTTCTGCTCGTCGGTATGTTTCTGATCTCGTTCGGCACGTTTATGCCGCTTCTCCTCGTGCCGATGCTGACTTTCCTGCTGATCTTCGTGTTCCTTTTTTCGATGGCCGTGTATTTCATCGCCATTACCGCCTCGCTCAGACGCTATCCACACCGTCGGGGTGTCGCACCAGATGTTCAATGTCTTTGTCTTCACCCCC
>CAYUPA010000204.1:0-3693 GCA_964446565.1 uncultured Lachnospiraceae bacterium | reverse complement strand
ACATCGACGCGCTGAATACATACAGAAACGAGGGCAACGCGGGCCGGATTCAGAATATGGAGCTGTGCTACAGGGCAAAGGACGGGGAGACTTCCTTGTACTGGCGCTTCTTTGCAAGGGGAAGCTGGGTTTTCCTTCCGCTTACGGAGGGGTATGTATGAACTGGAAAGCGATTCGCGTCGCGCTGCTCTTTCTGCTGATTCTGCTGAACGCAGGGCTGTTGGGTTACAATATTCTGCAAAGCGTGGAACGGTATGTCGTCCCGGCGGAGCGCGTGGACGGTCTCAGAGAGCGGTTCCGTGAAAAAGGGTATGCGCTGCCGGACGATATTCCTAGGGCCCAGTATCCTAAGAAGAGGCTCCGGCTCTCCGCGAACAATCTGGAAAGCCGGGCGGACTCCTTCTGGGACGCGGACTATGAAAAATCCTATATGATCGGATCGAAGATTCTGTATACCTGCGGAAACGAAACGCTGACGGTGGACCGGGATACGAGTTCGATGGTCTACTCGCAGACGCTTCGCCCGCCCTATGCGAAAGCGACGGAGGCGGAGAGGAATACGGCGGAGCGGTTCGCGGCCCGGATGATGCAGAATGACGAACTGACGCTTCTTTCAAAGACTCCGGCCGCGGACGGGTCCTCGGTTTATACGTTTAGCGAAGCCTATCAGGACACGCTGGTGTTCAGCAATACCGTAAAGGTCGCGATGCAGTACGGTAAAATACGGCAGGCGGAGATGACGCAGTATGCGGTCACGGGGTACGAACCGGAAAAACAGTATATTTATCCGGTTGACGAAATCCTTTCCTACTGTCTGCGCGATATGGAGGAGCCGGAGGAGAAAACGGAGAAGCTGACCCTGTTTTACGGCTATTCCCGGAGCGCGTGGGAAGCCGGAGGCGGATTCGCCGACCCCTGTATTCTCATTTTGTATGAGGACGGAAGCGGCCTGATGGCGGACCAGTATACCGTGTCCGTCAGCGAATACCAATAATTTTTGGCTGCCGCAGATGGGAGGTCCTGCATGGCAGGCGCACGGAAAATTGCGGCAGCGCTGCGCTGCAGGTTGTCGTGAAAAAGAGTTGCCTTCTTCCGGAGAAAGTGATACAATACATTGGTGTTTGTCAGAAGGGCACAGAGATAAAGATAAAACCAGAGGTGCAATACAGATGGAGAAACTGGTGATTCACGGGCAGCGTCCGCTTGAGGGGCGCGTCCAGATCAACGGGGCCAAAAACGCGGTGCTTGCGATCGTTCCTGCGGCGCTCTTAGCCAATGACGTCGTTACTATAGAAAATATTCCCCGCATTGCGGATATCGATAATATGCTGCATATCATGCAGTCCATGAATGTGAAAGTTGAATATGTGGGCGAGAGAACCCTCAGAATCGACAGCCGGCACATGGTCAATGTCTGCGTGGACTCGGAAGAGGTCCGAAAGATGCGCGCGTCGTATTATTTTCTGGGCGCGCTGTTGGGAAGGTTTAAGAGGGCGCAGGTTTCGTTCCCGGGCGGCTGCGATTTCGGCGTGCGGCCGATCGATCAGCATATCAAGGGGTTCGAGGCGCTGGGCGCGGCGGTGGACGCGAAGAGCATCATTAGCGTGAGCGCAAGGGAACTACGGGGAACCAATATTTTTCTCGATATTGTGAGCGTCGGCGCGACGATTAACATTATGCTCGCCGCCGTGCTCGCGAAGGGAACGACGGTCATCGAGAACGCGGCGAAGGAGCCGCATGTCGTCGATACCGCGAGTTTTCTGAACAGCATGGGCGCGGATATTAAAGGCGCCGGGACGGACGTCATTCGCATCAAGGGCGTGCAAAAGCTGCACGGTTCGACCTACGCGGTCATTCCGGATCAGATCGAGGCCGGAACCTATATGGTCGCCTCCGCGATCACCGGAGGGGACGTTACTGTGGAGAACCTGATTCCCCGCCACATGGAGGCCATTACGGCGAAGCTGCGGGAAAGCGGCGTTACGGTGTACGAGAAGGACGACAGCCTGCGGGTGATCGGCGGCGGAAAGCATAAGCCGGTTAAGATCAAGACCCTGCCCTATCCGGGCTTTCCCACCGATATGCAGCCGCAGATGATGGCCTATCTGTCCATGGTGCCGGGGACCAGTATCATTAACGAAAGCATCTATGACGGCAACCGGTTCCGCTATGTGGAACAGCTGAAGCGCATGGGCGCGAACATCGACATCGAGGGGCGGATTGCGGTCGTGGACGGCGTGACGGAGCTTACGGGAACCGAAGTCGAGGCGACGGACCTGCGCGCCGGCGCGGCGATGGTGCTCGCAGGCCTTGCGGCCAGCGGCGAGACGGTTGTATCGAACGTGCAGTTTATTGAACGCGGGTATGAGCAGATGGTGAGCAAGCTGAACGCGATGGGCGCGTTCATCGAACGTGTGGACGAAAAAGTTCTCCGCATGATGCAGCAGCGCGGAAGCCGCGTTGGATGAGCGCATGAAGATTACATGGATTGTTGTCGGAAAGCTGAAGGAACCATATTTTAAAGACGCTGTGGAAGAGTATTCCAAGCGTCTTTCTGCATATTGCGAATTGCGGATTCTGGAGGCTGCGGACGAGAAAACAAAGGAAAGAATGACAAAGGCCGAGGAGCGCCGGATTCTTGAGAAAGAGGGCGAACGGATTCTCGCCCTCATACCGGACAGAGCCTACGTCGTGGCGCTCGCGCTTGACGGCGTCGAGAGGGATTCCGTACAGATGGCGCGGTGGCTTGGACAGCTCCCGCATCGGGGCGTAAGCCATCTTGCGTTTCTGATCGGCGGGTCCATCGGCCTTTCAGAGCGCGTACTCAAGCGGGCGGATGAGAAGGTCAGCTTTTCAAAACTGACGTTTCCGCATCAGCTCATGCGCGTGATCGCTCTGGAGCAGCTGTACCGATGGTTCCGGATTCTGAAAAATGAACCGTATCATAAATAGCAGAGTCATATTCGGAAATCCAGACTGTTTCCTCTTCAGAAGGCCAGACTGTTCCTCTTTGGAAATCCGGATTGTTCCTCTTCAGAAGTATAGACCGTTCCTCTTCAGAAATCCAGACTGTACACGGTTCTGGGATAGGGCAGGACGTCGCGTATATTGCTCATGCCGGTCACATACATGATCAGGCGCTCAAACCCAAGGCCGAAGCCGGCATGACGGTTTGAGCCGTAGCGGCGCAGATCAAGATACCACCAGTAGTTGTCCTTATTGAGTCCCAGCTCGTCCATACGGGCCTCAAGCCTGTCAAGGCGCTCTTCACGCTGGCTTCCGCCGATCAGTTCGCCGACGCCCGCAACCAGCATATCCATGGCGGCGACGGTTTCCCCGTCGTCGTTTAAGCGCATATAGAAGGCCTTGATTTCTTTCGGATAATTGGTGACGAATACTGGCCTGCCGAATACGGTCTCCGTCAGATACCGTTCGTGTTCGGTCTGCAGATCGCAGCCCCAGTAAGGTTCGTATTCGAACTTGCGGCCGCTGCGTTTCAGATGTTCGATCGCTTCTGTGTAAGTGCAGCGGGCAAAGTCACTGTTTACGATGTGCGTAAGGCGGCTGAGAAGCGTCGGGTCCACAAAGGAATTGAAGAACGTAAGCTCGTCGGACGCGTGATCCATCAGATAACGGATGACGTATTTCAGCATGTCTTCCGCAAGCTGCATGTCGTCATTCAGATCGGCAAAG
>CAYUPA010000203.1:0-3706 GCA_964446565.1 uncultured Lachnospiraceae bacterium | reverse complement strand
CCCAGTTCCGGCGCACGGCGGTCAGCATTTCCTTCAGGCTGTACTTCTTCTGTTCGAAGCACAGCGTCCTGATGGCGAGCAGCGAATCGATAATGTTCGGAAAACCGACGCAGCAATAGTTTTCATCGTGATATTTGCAGCCGCCCGCGGTCAAATCGCGGCGGTGTTCCAGACAGCTGTCCATCGTCGCGGAGGTCATGGGAAGCGGATCGACTTCGGGCCAGACGCCCTTGCCAAGGCGTGTCATGCGGTTGCGTTCGCGGAACAGAATGCGGAAATTCTCCAGCGTGATCTGATAGACCTCTTCAAAGTCCTTTGCGTCATCCAACGGAATAAAAGCAAGACCGCATTCCAGCATCTTGTCCCGGCGGTTGTGTACGGAGAACTCAAAGGCCTTGAGGAGATTCACGTAATTGCCATGATCTTCCATGATATTGCCGTTAGTCATCAGTCCCCAGCAGCCTGTGACGATATAATCGCGCGCGTCCTCGAGACTGCGGCCGGCGCGCACCAAGGGTTCGATCGACGCGTCGTCGTTCTGATAGAGAAGCGTGGAGGTACCGTGAATCACGTCCAGATCCGCCGCGTCCAGATATTCCTGCGGAGACTGCGAGGAGAAGCGTGCCTTGATCTTCGGGAAAATGATCTTCTGCTCCCGCGTGGCGCGCAGGAACATTTCGGTCAGGTCATTCCATACGGGATTTCCCTCGGCGTCGCAGCCGCCCAGCGTATAGGTGTTTTCCAGTTCGTGCTCGCCATAACCCACCATTTTCATATCGTGATCGTAATGGCAGTCCCAGGTCAGCAGGAAGGAAAGAATCAGGTCGTAAGCCTCGTCCTTTGTCAGCCGTCCCGCGGCGAGATCGTTTTCATAGAAGGGCAGGAGTTCCACATCCGGCCGTCCGAAGGTGTTATAGCCGACGCCTTCCAGAGCGCCGCAGACCGTTCGCGTAAAGGCCAGAAGATTCAGCGCCTCGTAGAAGGTGCGCGGAGCGTTCCACGGGGTATAGGCGGCGGAATCGCGAATCCGTTCCAGATTGGCTCTCTCATCGGGGTCCGTGGCCTCCTGCAGCCGTCCCGCGGCGGCCTGAGAGAACTTTTCGGCGATGCGCTTCAGACAGAGCAGCCCTTCCGAAGCGGCGGTGAGAAAGTCGCGCTCCTCCTCGCTCCGGGCCTTAGCAAGCTGCGCCTGCGCCTCATCGTACAGCTTCTTCAGGCCGCCCCGAAAGAGGGGCTTGCAGTTAAAGATGAAATGCTGGCGCGTGTCCGCGAACGGACCGCAGATCAGATACAGAATATTTTCCCCCTGACGGCTGCGCAGCCGGTAGAGTTCGGGGTCCTGATCCTGAAAGAGATGGACGCTGCGGCCGTAGTTCCAGTTTCCGGCGTGCACGTAGCCGTGGAAATCGCCCGCGCCGTCACAGAGCGCGGACATCGTACCCAGTTCATAATAGAACGGGGACGTGTGGAACAGTACCGGACGGCAGTGTTCCGTGATGACCCTGTACTGCAGCGCCTTGCGCTGATAACCGTTCATATCGGGCGTGCAGCCGGCCTCCAGAACCGGAAAGACCTCCTCGCGGAATCTGTCCGCCATGCCGTCGACCTTGTACCAGTAAAAATCGGTCAGTTCCTTGCGAAAAGCCTCAATATTCATTCATGTAACCTTCCTTCCTTTGTTTTTTAACGCGGATGGTTCAACCCTGCCCGTACTGGGTTGGATGATTTACATTATTGTTGCTGTTTTCTGTCTTCCTTTACCGCCGCGGGCTATCCTTCACTGGCCCCTGTACGGAATCCTGTGTGTCTCCCTATTGTATCTTTGATGAAAAGAGAAATCAAGTTCCAGCTGAAGAATATGGCACGCATTTCCAGCGAAGTTTCCGACAGCTATCCTTGTTTGAAAGCTGATTTTGATTTCCGATGGCTATCCCTTCAGCGACCCGATCATAACGCCCTTGATGAAATAACGCTGAATGAACGGATAGAAGCACAGGATCGGCACTGTGGAGACGACGATCAGCGCGTATTTCAGCACATCGGCCAGTCCTTGCTTCGCACGCATCTGCTCGACGTCCACCATCTCGTTCAGATTGATCTGGTTCATGACCAGAATCTGCCGCAGAATGATCTGCAGCGGGTACAGTTTCTCATCGTTCAGATACATCATCGCGGTAAAATAATCGTTCCAGTGTCCAACCGCGTAGTACAGCGTGATCACCGCGATAACGGGTTTCGACAGCGGCAGCAGAATATGAAAAAAATACTTCGCGTCCGAACAGCCGTCGATCTGCGACGCCTCCAGAAGGTCCTGCGGCACGCTGCTTTTGAAATAGGTCCGCACCAGAATCATATTGGAAACGGAAACCGCGCCCGGCAGCAGCATCACCCAGATCGTATTCACCATCTTCAGCTTGGAAATCACGAGATAGGTGGGGATCAGTCCGCCGCCGAAGAACATGACGATGAGGAAGAAAATCGTGAAGAACTTCTTCATCGGGAAATCGGCACGGGACATGGGATAGGCGCACATCGTCGTAAAGACCACGTTGATGATTGTGCCGGCCACCGTATAAAAGAACGTGTTGAAGTAGGCCGAGCCGATCAGCCGGTGCGCAAATACGGCCTTATACCCTTCAAGGCTGAACTCCACAGGCAGCAGGACGACCTGTCCGGTACTGACCGCATGACCGGAGGAGAACGACGAGGACAGCACATAGATCAGCGGATAGGCGACTGTGAGAGTAAACAAAATGAGCACCGTGTTGACCACGATATAGAGAATCCGGTCCTCTCTCGGGTCGCGGATCGCTTTTCCGGCTTGCTTCTTTTTTCTGCTCATGCTCGTCTCCTCCTAAAACAGGCCGTAGCTGCCGTCTCCGACCTTCCCCGCCAGTTTGTTGACGAGCAGAAGCATACAGCAGTTGATCACGGAATTAAACAGTCCGATGGCAGACGCATACGAAAACTGAGTAGTCCCGTTGCTCATACCCGTCTTGTAAACATAGGTGCTGATGACCTCCGAGGTCGCGAGGTTCGTGTTATTCTGCATGAGATAAACCTTGTCGAAGCCGACTCCCATGATGCCGCCCGCGCTCAGGATCAGCATGATCGCCGCTGTCGGCAGAATACTGGGCAAATCGATGTAAAATACCCGTTTGAGACGGCTTGCCCCGTCCAGCTGCGCGGCCTCGTGCAGTTCCATATCCACGGAGGAGAGCGCCGCGATGTAGATGATCGTATCCCAGCCGAGGTTCTGCCAAACGCCGGACCACACGTAGAGATGCCGGAACGTCGCCCGTCTGGACAGGATATCCGGCGGGTAGCCGGAACCGCCGAAGAGGTGATATAAACTTCCATAAACGCCGACGACCGGGCTTAAGAGCTGATTCAGCATGCCGACCAGTACGACGACCGAGATGAAATGCGGCATGTAGGAGATCGTCTGCACGCATTTCTTAAGCCGTTCGTTCCGAATCAGATTGATGGCGAGCGCCATGATGATGGCCAGCGGGAAGGTGACGGCAAGGCCGTAGAACGAAATGATCAGCGTATTGCTGACCACGCGTCCGAACTGATAGGAATTAAAGAATTTGATGAAATGCTTCATGCCCACCCAGGGGCTGCCCCAGATTCCCTTTTTGGGCTGATAGTCGCGGAACGCGATCTGCGCTCCGTACATGGGCACGTAGTTAAAGATAAAGAT
>CAYUPA010000202.1:0-3730 GCA_964446565.1 uncultured Lachnospiraceae bacterium | reverse complement strand
TCGCCAGAATGCGCTGCAAGTCAGTTAATTTTATTATCTCATATGTAGGACTCATAAGTGGCGAAACTGGAAATTACACTGACAAAGTCCACGATCGGAGCGATTCCGAAGCAGCGCGCGACCGCGCGGGCTTTGGGCCTGACAAAGATGCACAAGACGGTGATCATGCCGGATAACGACGCGGTTCGCGGAATGATTCACCGGATCGAGCACCTTGTCACGGTGAAGGAAATTCTGGAATAAGGAGGCGCAGATATGAAGCTGACGGATTTAAAACCGGTGGAAGGCTCCCGGAAGAATTCCTGGCGTGTAGGACGAGGCCACGGGTCCGGCAACGGAAAGACCGCGGGCCGCGGCCATAAGGGACAGAAGGCCCGTTCCGGCGGCAGCGTTCGTCCGGGGTTTGAAGGCGGCCAGATGCCGTTATACAGAAGACTTCCCAAGAGAGGATTCACAAACCGCAACAGGAAGGAGATCGTTGCCTTCAACGTCGACCGCCTGAATATTTTTGAGAACGGAGACGAAGTCACGATCGAGTCTCTGATCGAAAGAAGGGTGATTCGCAACCCCCGCGACGGCGTGAAAATCCTTGGAGAGGGCGAACTTACGAAGAAGCTGAGCGTAAAGGTCAACGCCTACAGCAAGAGCGCGAAAGAGAAGATCGAGGCTGCGGGCGGAACAGCAGAGACCGTGTAAGTTTCGCCAGAAGAGCAGAGGAGGGCTTTTACCTTGTTTAATGCAGTAAGAGACGCTTTTAAGATTCCGGATCTGCGTAGAAGGATCTTCTATACCCTGGCGATGCTTGCCCTCGTACGTTTGGGTTCGATCATGCCGAATCCGCTTCTTCGGGCGGATCTCGTGGAAGGCATGTTTTCCTCGGCGGACGGCGCGCTGGCTCTGTTCAATATTATGTCCGGAAACGCATTCAGCCAGATGAATCTGTTTGCGATGGGCATCACCCCGTACATCAATTCCTCGATTATCATGAGTCTGCTTACCGTAGCCATTCCCCGCCTTGAGGAAATGCAGAAGGAAGGCGAATCGGGGCGCAAAAAGATCGCGCAGTACACGCGCTATCTGACGATTGGGCTGGCGCTGATTCAGTCGTTCGCGATTTCCTTCAGTCTGCGCTCCGCGTATGTGGAAGGCATAAGCGTCGTGTGGTGCGTGATCGTATCCATGATGGTCTTTACCGCGGGCAGCGCGTTTGTCATGTGGATCGGCGAGAGCATCACGGAGCACGGAATCGGAAACGGCATCTCGATGATAATTTTTGCCAACATCCTGTCGCGCGTACCGGCGGCCATCACCGCGCTCGGCAGCTATGATCTTTCATGGAGACTGATCATTCTCGGCGTCGCGATCATCGCGGTCATCGCGTTCACGGTCGTCCTTTCTCTCGCGGAGCGCCGAATTCCCGTGCAGTACGCGAAGCAGGTCCGCGGACGCAAGCAGTACGGAGGCAATACGACCAACATTCCGATCCGCGTCAATATGGCGGGCGTCATCCCGATCATCTTCGCGATTTCCCTGCTGAGTTTCCCGGGCATCATCACGTCGTTCTTTACGTCCAACCCGACCGGCGTCTGGGGGACGATTTTACGAAACCTCTCCACCTCGCGGCCCGTGGGCGCCGTGCTGTATGTGATCCTGATTATCGCTTTTACGTATTTCTACGCGAACATTACCTTCAACCCCTATGAAATTGCCGAAAACATGAAGAAAAACGGCGGCTTTATTCCCGGTATCCGCCCGGGCAAACCGACGGTTGAGTATTTGAAAAAGGCAAGCCGCTACATCGTTTTTATCGGCGCTATCGGACTTGCGCTCTTAGCCAGTATGCCGGTCATTTTCTCCTTCATCTTCCAGATTGACAATCTGTCGATCGGCGGCTCCTCCTTACTGATCGTAGTCGGCGTTGCGCTTGAGACAGTCAAACAGATCGAAAGTCAAATGGTCATGCGTCATTATAAAGGATTCCTAACCAGGTAATGACCGCTCGGAAAGGAGACGTTTCATGAAGCTGATATTGTTGGGCGCGCCCGGCGCCGGCAAGGGAACGCAGGCCTCCCGCCTCGCGGAGCACTACGGAATCCCGCACATATCGACCGGCGATATTTTTCGGGCGAATCTGAAGGAGCAGACGGAACTCGGCCGCAAGGCCAAAACCTATATGGACAGCGGTCTGCTGGTACCGGACGAGCTTACGGTCGATCTCGTGATGGACCGTCTTGCCAAAGAGGACTGCCGGAGCGGCTATATTCTCGACGGGTTTCCAAGGACGCTTGCGCAGGCCTCGGCGCTTGACGAAAGGGACGAGGTCGATGCCGCCGTCGACGTGGAAGTGCCGGATGCGAAGATCGTAAGCCGGATGGCGGGACGCAGGGTCTGCCCGGCCTGCGGGGAGCCGTATCATACCGAGTGGAAGGTTCCCAAAAAGGAAGGTATCTGCGACCGCTGCGGCGCGAAGCTGATCATCCGGGCGGACGACGAACCGGAAACGGTCGCGAAACGCCTTGCGGTGTATCACGAGCAGACGGCGCCTCTGATCGGGCATTACAAGAGCGCGGGGAAGCTGATCGAGGTCGACGGAACCCTCTCGGTCGAGGCCGTAACGGACGAAATCATCAAGTCTCTCGAGGGGAAATAAGGATGGCAATCTCCGTCAAGAATGCGGAGGCCATCGAAACGATGCGCACCGCAAACCGGATCGTTGCTCTGGTTCTTGAGGAAATGGGCAAACAGGTCCGTCCCGGCGTCACAACCGGCCGCCTGAATCAGATCGCGGAGGAGATCATTCGCTCTTTCGGCGCGGTTCCCTCGTTTAAGGGATATGAGGGATTTCCCGCGAGTATATGCACGTCGGTGGATAACGAGGTGATCCACGGCATCCCGAGCAATAAACGGGTGCTCAGGGAAGGCAGCATTATCGGCATCGACGTCGGAGCCTGTTTCAAGGGGTATCATGGGGACGGCGCCCGCACCTACGCGGTGGGCGAAATTTCGGCGGAGGCCGAACGCCTGATCCGCGTGACGCGCGACGCGTTCTGGGCCGGCGTGAAATTCGCGGGCGAAGGGCATCATCTCCATGAGATTTCAGCGGCTGTCCAAAAGACCGCGGAGAGCGCGGGGTATGGCGTCGTACGGGAGTTTGTGGGACATGGAATCGGCCGCGAGATGCACGAGGATCCGCCGATTCCCAATTATAAGACCATCGGCCGCGGACCGCGGCTGACGGCGGGTATGACTTTGGCTGTAGAACCGATGATCAATGCCGGCGGAAAGGCGATTCGCATTCTTGAGAACAAGTGGACCGTGGTCACGCGGGACGGGTCCCTGTCGGCGCATTATGAAAATACCATTTTGATCACGCATGACGGCTATGAGATTCTGACCAGAGTATAGGCAGGGTAGGAGGAAACCATGTCGAAAAGCGATGTTGTGGAAGTCGAAGGCACCGTAGTTGAGAAGCTGCCGAACGCCATGTTTCTGGTGGAGCTCGAGAACGGTCATCGGGTTTTGAGCCATATCAGCGGTAAGCTGCGGATGAATTTCATTAAGATACTGCCGGGGGATAAAGTGACAATCGAGCTTTCTCCCTATGATTTAACGAAAGGCCGCATCATCTGGCGCGCCAAATAATTTCCATCCGGAAGTTCGTAACCGTTTTCATCCGGAAAGAAAGGAGCGATTGCGATGAAAGTGCGTTCATCTGTGAAACCGATGTGCG
>CAYUPA010000201.1:0-3737 GCA_964446565.1 uncultured Lachnospiraceae bacterium | reverse complement strand
ACCAAGGCGATTACGCAGCTGATTGAGGAGGCGGGCGGCATCGTCGCGGGCATTGTCTATTTTATCGAACTTTCATCGGAATTCGACGGGCGCGGCGCGGTGGCGCCGTATCAGGTTCGCTCATTGATTCAATATTGATACGGCGGCGCTTTGGCATTTGGGGCTGCTCTGCGGCACAGCTATGGGGTACTGCCATACGGTGCTGTAATGCGGCACTGTATAATGTAATGCGGTACCGCTGTGCGGGTTCCGATTTGCCTTACCATCATTCAATATCGATTGACGGCGGGAATATGCGTACTGTGTATTCCCGCTCTTTGGTGAAAGGAGGACGAATCATGGAAAGCATACGTATGAAGCCTGTGATGAAGGAAACAGTCTGGGGCGGCAGGCTTCTTGCCGACCGGTTTAATAAGGAAATTCCTTCCGCACATACTGGAGAGGCGTGGGAGATCGCCTCGCACCCGCACGGCGAAAGTACGGCGGCGGACGGCGTTTTTCAGGGGACGACGCTTGGCGAACTGGTTCGAACTCATAAAGAGGAACTCGTCGGAAGCGCCGTCTACGCGCGGTACGGCACCTTTTTCCCGCTTTTGGTTAAGTTTATTGACGCGGAGCAAAACCTGTCTGTGCAGGTTCATCCGAACGACGCGCAGGCGGTCCGGCTGGAAGGAGAGGGCAGTTCCGGCAAGACGGAGATGTGGTATGTGCTGGATGCCCGTCCCGGCGCCCGGCTCGTATACGGGCTAAAGCGGACGCTCAGCCGGGATGAATTTGCAGGGGCCATACGGAATGGAACCGTTGAGAAGGAGCTCAACTGGATTCCGGTATCCGCGGGCGATGCCTTTTTGATTCCCGCAGGGACTCTCCATGCGATCGGAGGAGGCCTGCTGATTGCGGAAATTCAGCAGAATGCCGATCTGACCTATCGAATCTATGATTACGGGCGGATGGGCCTCGACGGGAAGCCGCGTCTTCTGCATATTGAAAAGGGCGTGCAGGTTACGAACCTCCACGCCATGGCGGATCGCCCCGGAACGGATATCGACAGGGGCGTGCGGTGCGATTATTTTGAAACGTTCAGAATTTACTGCCAAGGACGGACGGTTCTTCCGATCGATCCGAAACGCTTTGAAATTCTGATCTGTGTGAACGGAGAGGGGACGCTGGACCGGAAGCCCTGCCGGGCGGGCGATACCTTTCTGATTCCCGCTTCGGCGGGGCAGACGGAACTCGAGGGCGCGATGGTTCTGCTGCAAACCCATGTAAAATAGAGGGAAAAGTCCTTTGGAGAAAGTTTTTCCGGAGAGTCTTTTGGAGAAAATCTTTTTGGAGAAAGTCTTTCCGGAAAAATCTTTCGCAGAAATTTTCTGGAGAAAACGCTCTGAAAAAAGGCTCTGGAGAAAACGAAAACGCTCCAAAAAAATCTGGAAATAATGATTTATGCACCAAGCCACTCTTGGATCGCGTCCTTCATGCTTTCTTTCTCGACCGTTCCTGTGAACCGCTCCGCGGTTCCCCGGAGGAGAGAGAGCGAGTCCGGCGCCCTAAGACGGGTATAGCGGCTCAACGCATCCAGATTGGCAAAATCATCGCCCGAAACAGGCTGGCGCAGGGCGCGAAGGACGCTTGCCGGGAACTTAAACGGGCTCGCTGTGGAGACAATCAGGGTGGGAGCCGAATCGCCCGTATTCTGCACAAACTCCTGATATACGCGCAGGGCGACTGCCGTGTGCGGATCGATCAAACGTCCGTACCGTACCCATGCGTCGTAAATCGCAGCAAGCGTCCTCGCGTCGTTTGCGGAGCCGGCGGAGAAGCTGTCCTGAATCCGCGCGAGGGTCTCGCCCGCGATCGTATACGATCCTTCCTCTGCGAGGCTCCGCATCGAAGAGGCGACCTTTTCGGAATCGCCGCCGGAGATAAGATACAGGAGCCGTTCGAGGTTTGACGAAATCAGAATATCCATGGACGGGGAGAGCGTTACATGAAAGGGACGGTTCCGGTTATAGACGCCGGTCGTCAGAAATTCGGTCAGCACGTCGTTTTCGTTCGAGGCGCAGAGCAGGCGGCCGATGGGAAGACCGCAGAGTTTCGCGATATAGCAGGCCAGAATATTGCCAAAATTTCCGGTAGGAACTGCGACATTAATGGGTTCGCCCATTGCAATCCGGCCCGAGACAGCCATATCGCAGTACGCGGACACATAATATGCGATCTGCGGCGCGAGACGTCCCCAGTTGATCGAATTTGCGGAGGTGAGCAGAAAGTCCTGCCGGGACAGCCGCTCCCCAAGCGCAGCATCCGAGAAGATGGCTTTCACGCCGTTCTGTGCGTCGTCAAAATTGCCCTTTACTGCAAGGACCAACACGTTGGCCCCTTTTTGGGTCGTCATTTGCAGGCGCTGAATGACGCTGGTTCCTCCTTCCGGATAGAAGACAGCGATCCGCGTGCCGGCGGCATCGGCGAATCCCGACAGCGCCGCCTTTCCCGTGTCGCCGGAGGTCGCAGTCAGAATGACCGCTGTGCGCGTTTCCCCGGTCTTTTGAAGGGCGCCGCCAAGCAGCAGCGGAAGAATCTGCAGCGCGAAATCCTTAAAGGCACAGGTAGGGCCGTGATACAGTTCCAACAGCGAAACTCTGTCGGTCAGTGCGGAAACCGGCGCCGGATTTTGAACGGGAAAGGATGCGGGACCGTAGGCGCGGCTCGCGCAGGCAAGGAGTTCTTCATAGGTGTAGTCCGTTAAAAACAGTGACAGGACCGACGCGGCGCGCTCCGGATAGGATAGTTTCGTGAATCTGTTCAGATCGGAGAGGGAGAGCGATGGAAGCTCCTGTGGAAGATACAGGCCGCCGTCCGGCGCCAGCCCTTTAAGGATCGCCTCCTGCGCGCTCACGGGGCGATGGCCGCCTCTTGTGCTTATATACTGCATGGGAAAAACTCCTTTCCGTGATAAAAACATTTTGATAAAGAAACTGTTTGAAAAGAAAAATTTTGCAAAAAAGCATTTCAAAATAAACACTTTGAAAGAAAACGCTTTGCGAAGATTGAAAGGAAACGATTTGAAAGGAAACGCCTGCGAAAAAGATTTTGATTAACAGGGGTTCGCTGCAGAGAAACCGGCATCATCATAGCATACTCTTTTGGATTTGACAAGAAGCGGAGGTTTTGAGACGCGTGATAAAGTGGAAAAAATGGATTGGCGACAAATCGTTTTACAAAATGGTGCTGGCGGTCGCGGTTCCTATCATGGTGCAGCAGGGCATCACGAATTTCGTGGGACTTCTGGACAACATCATGGTCGGGCAGATCGGAACGGAGCCGATGTCCGGCGTTTCGATCGCGAATCAGCTGCAGCAGGTTTACAATATCTGTATCTTTGGCGGAATATCAGGCGCCGGCATCTTTGGCGCTCAGTTTTACGGGAACGGCGATCTGGAAGGTGTCCGCAGCACATTTCGCTATAAGATGTATGTGATAGCGGTACTTTCCGCGATCGGACTGCTCGTTTTTGGCTTTTTCAGCACGCCGCTCATCTCCCTGTACCTTACGGATACCGGGGACGGCGCGGCGGATGTGGCGGCGACGCTGTACTATGGACGGGAATATATGCTTGTGATGCTGATCGGCATGATTCCCTTTGCGATATCGCAGGTCTACTCGTCGACTCTTCGGGAGACCGGACAGACGGTTCTTCCAATGGTAAGCGGCATTGCGGCTGTTATCGTGAATCTCGT
>CAYUPA010000200.1:1663-3756 GCA_964446565.1 uncultured Lachnospiraceae bacterium | reverse complement strand
AAAATGACACAATCCTATGCGAATCCCGGCGCCTGTAAATGGTACCAGACCGTGACGCGGGACCTTTCCCGGTTTCCGTTTGCGTTCGTCTACGACGGTGTGCGCTACGAAGGATTTCCCGCCGGTACGTTTACGGAAACGGGGCGTACCGAACGGAAGGAAACGAACCGTGACGTGACTGCGGTTACGCTGCGGTTTCAGGAATCGCTCGCCCTTTCTCTTCTTTGTTCCTACTATCCGGAATACGGTGTGAGCGAATGGACGGTTCGCTTTGAAAATCCGTCCGATGCCGTAAGCGGCATTCTCGAATCGCCCGAAACCTGCCTGCGCTTTCCCGGCGCCCACCCTGAACTGAAGGGCATTCTCGGCGACCATGTCTGCCAGTACCGCCCTTACTGCGTGGACCTTACGGCGCGGCCCGTGCACTTCCGTAACGACGAAGGCCGCGCGACCCATATCCGCTTCCCCTATTTTAACCTCGAACACGGCGACGCCGGCTCGCTGCTCGCCATCGGCTGGGCGGGTACCTGGGAGGCCGATTTCCGCTATGACGGCGAGGCCGTTACGTACACGGCCCGCTCTGTGAACGGACTGCATACCCGGCTGAAGCCCGGCGAATCCATCCGCACCGCCTTGTTTGTCCTCGCGCCTTACGCGGAGCGGAACGAGAACTACGCCATGAACTACTGGCGGAACTGGTTCGTGCAGTGCAACCTGCCCCGGGCGGATGCAAGCGGCAGAGCGCTTACGCCTTTTTCCGCATGCTGCCTTGCGCACGACACCGGCCTTCCCAATTCGGACGGCAGCATCTCGGAGCGAAGCACCACGTGGAAGCCCAGCATGGACAAGATGGTTTCCGAGGGGCTGACCGTCGACTTCCGCTGGTTCGACGCGGGGTGGTACGCGGCGCCGGACGGCTCCAGCCCGGAAACCGACTGGTGGGGAACCGTCGGCACGTGGGAACTGGACCCTGCCAAGTGGCCGGGGCATACATTCCGCGACTCCACCGATGCCGCGCGCGAACACGGCATGAAGACGCTGATGTGGTTTGAGCCGGAACGTGTCACGCACCTCGACGATCTTGTGAAAAATCACGGCTACCGCCCGGAATGGGCGCTGTCGTCCGGAAAGCCTGAGAATACCTGGGTCAACAACCTTGGCGATCCCGATTGCTACCGGTGGACGCTCGGACGCATCACACGAACCCTCACAGAAAACCGTGTGGAATTGTACCGGGAGGACAATAATTACCCGGTCGCTCAGGCGTGGCGTTACAGAGACAAACAGGAAGGGGCGGACCGGACCGGCATTACGGAAAGCAAAATGATCGACGCGCATTACCGTCTGTGGGACGACATCATCGCCTGTACCCTCAGTTACGGCGGGTGCGGATTCGTGGATTCGTGCGCGGCCGGCGGCGGGCGCAACGATCTGGAATCGATGCGGCGCGGCGTGCCCATCTGTCGGAGCGACGCCGACCGGACCTCCGCGGCGCTTCGGCTTTCCATGACCACCGCCTTAAACCAGTGGATTCCCTTCAACGGTGCCATCACCAGGGAAAAGACGGATGAATGTGCCGCGACCGGAATCAGTGATCCATACGTCTGGCGCGCCTCCTATCTGCCGGTCATACACTTTACCAGCCAATTTGTGCAGAATCCAGACGAGGACTTTGCGATGCAGCGTTTTGGCCTCGCGGAGTGGAAACGGATGAATTCGTATCTTCTGAATGATTTTTACGTTTTGACGCCGTGGCACGAGCCAAAGGACAACACGGATTTTACCGCCTACTGTTTTTATGATCCGAAGCGTTCCTCCGGGGTCCTGCTCGCGTTCCGGCAGGAACAGTGCGCGGACTGCGAACTCAGCCTCTCCCTGCCGTTCGTCGGCGACGAGGATACCTGCGTCCTAAAAGATGAAGACAGCGGAGAAATCCGCAGCGCCTCCGGCCGTGAAATCCGGCAGAACGGCTTACGGCTTACCTTCGCCGAACCGCGCACCGCGCGTCTGCTCTGGATTACGGTCAATCCGAGCGGCGCCGCTGTACAGTGAAACAGCCCGCGGCACTTTTTTAAAGGAGCCAGCCATGAAAA
>CAYUPA010000200.1:0-1653 GCA_964446565.1 uncultured Lachnospiraceae bacterium | reverse complement strand
TGGATTACGGTAAATCAAAATGAGGCTGCAGCGCAGTGAACTGCTGAAGAAGACCAATACGGTCTGGGCCTTGCTGCTTCCCGGCGCACTTTCCGTATACAATATGATTCTGGTTCGAACCTGTTTCAAAAACAGTATTCCAAATCGACCGTTTCGATTCCCTGTATCTATCCTTTTATTCAGAGATATTTTACCAAAGGCGTTATGATCGGTTCGATCAAAGGATGAACAGAATGACGAACCGGGTCGAGTTTCCGCCGGCTGAGACGATTCAGAAACCGGAGCCGGCGGAGCCAATGGAATCCGTATTCAATCTGGAGGTGCTTATGTTGAAGTATAAAGTTGATCATGATTTTCACATTCATTCCGGGCTTTCACTATGTTCAGGGGATCCCGGGCAGACGCCCGACCGGATTCTTCAGTATGCGAAGGAAAACGGGCTGAAGGAGATCGTTCTGACGGACCATTACTGGGATGAAACGGTTCCGTCCTGCCTGAATGATTTTTATGCGAAGCAGGGTTACGCCCATATCGCGAAGAACCTTCCGCTGCCGCAGGCGGATGGAATCCGGTTCCGTTTCGGCTGCGAGACTGATCTCGATAAGCATTGCACACTGGGTCTGGCGGCCGGGAATTTTGATCGGTTTGACTTTGTCATCATACCGACGACGCATTTACAAATGGAGGGGTTTACAATCGAGACGCCGGCGTCGATTGCGCGGCGGGCCGAACTCTGGGTCGAGCGTCTTGACGCTGTGCTGAAGATGGATCTTCCTTTTTACAAGATTGGAATTGCGCATCTGACCTTTTTTGAGCTGGCTGGAATAGTGCGCGGAGATGTGAAATGGGAACATCATATCCAGACTCTGGATATGATTCCGGATGCGGAATTGTACCGGCTGTTCCGTCTTAATGCGCAAAAAGGAGCGGGCATCGAACTCAATTTCGACCCGTTTTGCTATTCGGAGGCCCAGCTGCCGCATATTCTGCGGATATATCGGATAGCGAAAGAGTGCGGCTGCAGGTTCTATTTCGGAAGCGACGCGCATCATCCGGCCGATTTTGAAAAGTTCCGCGAACGCGCTGAACGCATAGTGGATTTGCTGGAACTTACAGAGAACGATAAGTTTTGTCTGCCGGACTGCCCGTAAACGGTTTTTGGACAGGATTTATGGACAGAATTTTTCCTGCTTGCGCGGTGATGGGTAGAATGATACGCTGACGTTGCAGGTTACTTGACCATTCTTCTCTGATTGGTTGCCTGTGAATGGGCATCCGCAGTTGTCGCTGCTGGTGCCCATTTTTCATTTGTTTTTGTTTATTTCTTCCATATGTCCCGCCGTAATGATTCCGGCAGAAAGCGCAACAATAGCCGTCCCAAAGACGGCGGAAAGCCTTGTGATGGCTTTTCCGATTGTAGAAGTCCGTATATATCACCGTAGCCAAATTTCGTCAAAGACACAGTGGCCCAATATAGAGCATCGAAGAATGTTTCAAAAGTATCCGGCTCCACGCTGAACATAATCAAGGCGGAAACAATTATGCATCCGAAAGCCAGGTCGCACGCTACCAGCAATGAATCCCTTTGATTCCGGAAACCCTAAGCCTGAATTATTCACGGCCAATAAAATATGAGCGCACATTCGTCGATTT
>CAYUPA010000199.1:1069-3779 GCA_964446565.1 uncultured Lachnospiraceae bacterium | reverse complement strand
TGGCGCTCCGCGGACTGGGTGTCATAGGCCGCATATTTCAAAAACCGTTCTACAATGTCCATACTACCCCTCCTCTATTGAAAAACTGTGCCTTCATTATAGCCGGATTCGCGGAAGGCGTCAAGAACGGCGGCAAAACAGCAGTTTCGCCTGGAGGCTGGTACGGCCGGTTTCGTAACAGCGGCAAAGCAAACGGCCGGCGGCCGCCGTATTTTCTTCGGATGAAAACTTGAACTCTCTCCGATCCTGCTTTATAATACAAGTGGAAATTCCCGGCGAACGGAAGGCCGGCGAACATAAGAAACGGAGGATTTTTTATGGATAAAATTCTTTTTCGCGGCATCATGCCCGCGCTCCTCACTCCTTTTGATGAAAACGAAAAACTCAAGGCGGACACCGTCCGCGAACTTCTTGACTATGGCTACGACCGCGGCGTCCATGGATTCTACGTCGGCGGCGCTACCGGCGAAGGGCCGGCCCTTTCCGTCCGGACCCGTATGGAATTGTGCGAAACCGTCATGGAGGCGAACCGGGGCCGGGGCCGCATTATTCTGCATGTCGGCGGTCCGAATTTCGGCGATGTAAAGACGCTGATCGAACACGCGGACCGCATGGGCGTGGACGCGATCTCTTCCATGGCGCCAAACGCGTATTACGCGCACACAGACCGGGAGCTTACCGAATATTATAAGAAGATCGCGTTGCTGACCGATAAGCCGGTTCTGATCTACGCGACAAACCTCATGAGCGGCAACGCGCTGATTCAGGTGCTGACCGATTTGATGCGCGTTCCCAACATCATCGGGCTCAAGTTCACGCTTCCGAATTATTATCTCCTGAGCCTGCTGAAAATGATCGACGGCGGCAATATCAACGTGATTAACGGCCCGGATGAAACGCTGATTTCAGGATTGGCCATGGGCGCGGACGGCGGCATCGGCTCCACCTACAACCTGATGCCGGAACGGTACGTGCGGCTGTACAACGCCTTCACCCGCGGCGACCTTGCGGGCGCAAGGAGAGAACAGTACGAAATCAACCGCGTGATCCGCGTGCTGATCGAATACGGCGGGGGAACCCCTGTGATTAAAAATCTGAAAGCCGCGATGGGACGCCTTGGTTTTGACATGGGCTATCCCGCCTTTCCGAGCGAACGGCTGTCCGAGGACGAAACCGACCGTTTGATGGATCAGCTGAAAGAGGCCGGATTCCGGCCCTGATACGCTGCGCCGCATAATTACGGCGGTTTCACAGCGTAGACGCGGCGGTTTCACAGCGAAGATGCGGCGGCTGCGCAGAAAAACACAACCTGCACGTATCGTACGCATCTATGAAGGGAGGTACTTATGAAAATTGGATGTTGTCTTCCGGGCAGCCCGTTTACGCCGCGGGGACAGGCCGTGAAGGAATCGATGGCCGAAACTCTGCTTGCCGGATACCGGACGGTGAAAGAGGCCGGATATGATTACGCGGAATCATCGGTTACAGCGCTGATGAATCTGAGCGAAGAAGAACTGACCCTGCTGTCTGAAAAAAGGGAGGCCCATGAATTCGAGCTGGAAGCCTGCAACTGCTTTTTGCCGGGCACGTTTCAGCTGTCCGATCCCGCGCAGCTGCCAAAAGCAGCCGAATACGCGGAAGAGGCTCTGCGCCGCATGCGCCGGCTGGGCGCGAAGGTCGTGGTCTTCGGAAGCGGCGCCGCAAGACGGCTTCCGGGGGTTCGCGTGGCCGCCGAACTGGCATCGATCGACGCTTTTCTGCGGGTATGCGAGGAAAAAGCCGCGCCAAACGACATCACCGTCGTTATCGAACCCCTGAACAAATCAGAATGTAACCTTTTCAACAGCGTAAACGAAGCGGCTTCCGCCTGCCGCAGGCTGAATCTGCCGCATGTGAAGCTGCTCGCGGACGCCTATCATATGTATCTGGAAAACGACCCGCTGCGCGCGCTGGAGGAAAACGCGGATATTCTGCGCCACATCCATGTGGCGGAGGTGCCGGACCGTACCTACCCGGGCAAAGACGGCGGCGCGTACCTGCGGGACTTCGCCGCCCACTTAAAGGACGCTGTCTATACGGGGCGGGTGACGATCGAATGCGGTTTTAACGATTTTATAAAGGAAATCAGGCTTGCCTATCCTCTGATGGCGGAACTGTTTCGATGAAGGAGAACGAAAACGCCATGAAGCTTACGGAACATACAAGTCGGAATCCTGCGCTCAGGCAGGCTCTGATCGATCTTGATATTATAAAACTCCTAAGGCTGGCCGCGCCTTCCTTGACCGAAGAAGGCGCGGCCGACTGGGCCGAACGGTATTTTTCGAGTGATCCGAGGGAACTTTCGGAACGCTATCTTATCCTGACGGAACTTACCGATACCGCCGCCTGTGAACTCGCATACCGGCGCATCGTCGCGCTAAGGGACGAGATGGACAAGCTGTCCCGCGCCGTTTCGCGCCTGAGCGAGACTTTATACCGCTACAGGGTTCTGCAAAGCTATCTTGCCGCGATCGACGCCCTGGACCGTCTTGTTCCGGAAGGGTCAAAGTCCCCGGGACTGCGGGCCCTTAAGGGCATTTTAAAAGAGATTCAGTCGGCCCCGCAGTACAAGGCCGCAGAGGACGGCGTCAGGGAATGCCGGGAGATTCTGTCGTTTCCTGTCAGTATGGATGTCGGCATCAATACCCGTGAAGACGGCGAAGCCGTGGAA
>CAYUPA010000199.1:0-1059 GCA_964446565.1 uncultured Lachnospiraceae bacterium | reverse complement strand
AGAGCCGAGGCGCTTCCCCTTGCGCCGCTGATCGCGGATCAGGCTCCGGCCGGTCCCGCGCAAAGCCTTTTTCCGAATATGCGCTATACGCGGGAACAGTACGGCGTCCATTTTGAAGAATATCTGCACCGCCAGCTTGAAAAACATTATCATTCCGAACTGCAGAAGGCCGCAAAACGGCTTCAGCCTCTTGCGCTCTACCGCCAGGAGGAGCTGCTGGAGCTTGAAGAATCGCTGAGTTTCTTTGCGATCGCAGGGCGGCTTGCCGATCTGTTCCGCACGCGCGGCTTTTCGCTCTGCCGCCCCGATCCGACCGCGCTTTCCCTGGAGGCCGAAGGGCTCGTGTATCCGGATCTCGCGCTTGCGCTTCCTCATCTCGAGGGGCGCGCTGTCGCTCTCGAAACAGGTTCTTCCACGCTGATCACCGGCGCGAACCATTCCGGAAAAACCTCCTATCTCAAAACGATCGGCCAGTCTCTTGTGCTGGCGCAGCTCGGATTCCTCGTCCCCGCCAAAAGCTATCGCTACAGACCCTTCTTAAACATCTATTCGCTTTTCTCCGCCGGCGAGGATTCCTCCATGTCCGTTTCCCGCATGGGACTTGAGACACAGAAACTAAACGCGATTCTCCATCAGGCGGGCTCCTCCGATCTCGTTCTCCTTAACGAGCCAATGACCAGCACGAATCCTGTGGAAGCCGTTTCCATCTGCGCCGATCTTATGGAGCATTTTCTGGTAAACAAGGTCACGCATCTCGTCGTGACTCATCTGTATGATATCTATTACCTGCTGAAATCCCGCCTCACGGACGAAACGAGGCCTCGGATGTTCAGCCTTGTCACGCAGTCGCGCTACGACCCCGACAAGGGCCTGCTGCACAGCTACCGCCTGTTTCCTTCACCGCCGCTCGGCAACAGCTACGCGCGGGAAACCGCGAAACAGTACGGTATTACGCTCGAGGACCTTCTGCACGATCCGGCGCAGATCGAGCTTGCGTCGTCCTATTGTGAAAGCGAAAGCACGGAAACGATTTACGAGAGAGGTGAAAACGATGGGCTT
>CAYUPA010000198.1:0-3780 GCA_964446565.1 uncultured Lachnospiraceae bacterium | reverse complement strand
AGAGATCCATCAGCATCCGCGACAACGCCGTGCCGGATGACAGGAAGGAGAGCTTCTATCACGGCGTCATGCTCGGGGTGCTGATGGCGAACGGCCGCATGAGCGTCGTCTCAAACCGCGAGGCAGGAGGCGGGTTCGCAGACATCCTGGCGAAGTCGGAAAACGGGGAGACAGGCATCGTCATCGAGATGAAATACGCGGAAAACGGGGACTTGGACAAGGCATGCCGGGATGCCATCGGGCAGATCGACGAGCGTCGGTACATGGATGCCTTCAAATACACGCGGGTCAGGAAGATATTGAAGTACGGGATTGGATGCTGCAAAAAAACATGCAAGGTTATGCTCGGTGACTGATTTCCTCTGATCTGCAGGAAGAACATACGAATCTGCCCATAGCAAAACGGAGAGCGGAGTTTTCATGCAGGACCGCAAAAACAGACATATAATCTCAATTTCTTCAAACTGCAAAATGCCCAATTCTTCGTGTTCAATTTCCGCATTCCCGGGAGCATGGAGTCCGCAGAATAACAGTTTTTACCGGATACCGCGCATTAAGACGACCGGGTTGGAAAAATCCAGAATAAAAAAGAAGGAAATCCCCTTTTCCCGTCGAATAAATGAATAAGGCTTACAATTTTACGAACAGGAGGAATTTCCATGATACAAATTATTGCGGGCCGCGAAGGGTCCGGTAAGACGAAAAGCCTCATCGATATGGCAAATACGATGATTAAGCAGACGGACGGCCATATCGTCTATGTTGACGCGGACAAGAGCCATCTTTTTAATCTGAATCATAAGATTCGTCTTGTGAAGACAGAGGATTTCATGCTGGAAACGGCGGGCGAGTTCTTTGGACTCGTTTGCGGAATCCTTTCGCAGGATTACGATATTAAAACGATCTTTATCGACGGTCTGCTGCAGAGCGCACGGATCGATGCCAGCAAGGTCGACAGTTTAATCCATAAAATCGAAACCGTGTCGGAAAATGATAACGTGGACTTCATCATCAGCATTTGCTGCGCTGCGGAGGAACTGCCGGAGAGCGTTCAGAAGTTCCTTATCTGACGGCGGGCGGAGAGAAAGGCTTTGCCAAAGCGGGGCGGCCCGGTTCCCTGTCTTAACAGACAGGAAATCAGACCGCCTGCTTTTATTTTATGAAAATTTCGCGTTAGCTTCTGCGGAGCTTCATGCAGGAAAATTGCATCGCAGCTCCCTGCGAGATCCCGCCCCGCACAGAGAAATTACACCGTGTCGCCTGCGGCGTCGCGCGCGGGGGAGGTTCACCATGTCTTCTGCGCGGTCCGCGCGGCCTCCTTCACCGGGTCGCCTGCTTGGCCTCCTTTACCGTGATCCCGTACAGCAGAGGGAAATACGTATCGTTCCTGCGGGTCAAAGTAAGAGAAACCGTCGTTTTCTCCGGGTTCGTTTTGAGCGTCCCCACGTTGATCACATACTGC
Source organism: uncultured Lachnospiraceae bacterium (assembly GCA_964446565.1). GTDB lineage: Bacteria > Bacillota > Clostridia > Lachnospirales > Bianqueaceae > CAYUPA01. The sequence goes on along the minus strand of CAYUPA010000198.1, from coordinate 2,318 downwards.
TCAAAGTCATACCGCCACGAAAATCGAAGCGCCCGCGGACTGTTTTCGGACTGCGGATCGATGCGGGACGGCCCATAGATTCCGGAAGCGGTCGTAAAGTCCGTTCCGTTTTTCATCGGATACGTTTCAAGGCTTCCGTCCTCATAGGCGACGGTATAGTCCGCGATGATTTCGCCGTATTCGCCGCCGATCGGAAAGCCCCTGGGCATGCTGACATTGCCGAAAACGTAGATTTCGGAAACGGGTTTCCCGATCGGAACGCGAAGGACATCGCACAGCACATACGGCGTTTTGCGAAGCCGGACGGGGAAGCGCCCGATCATTCGGATGTCCTCCGGAAGGACGGGGCCTTTCTCCATCGGCCGTTTGGCTTTGCGCTCATTGTAAAACCGCGGAATCGGCTCCTTCGACGCCCGGATCATCGCTTCCCACGCGGATTCGTTGACCGCGCTGTTTTGCGCACTGCCTGCCGCAGCCCATTCAGCAGGATTTGCGGCAGGCAGCGTTTCCGCATTTGCCGAAGAGACGGAAACTGCCGCTTCCGCGCCGCCTGCTGACGCTGTTTCAAGATTGAGCGGGATGAGACGCCCTTCCGCCGTTAGACCCGTTTCGTACTCGATCCGGTACTGCGCCGCCGGTTCCGGCTGGCGGAGCTTTGCGAATTCCTCCGTGAAAATCTGCAGATTGACGGTGGGGTTGCGGTTGATATCGACCAGCCCTTCCTGCAGAATCCCATCCTGACAGGCCGCGCCGCCGCGGTGGAACTCATAGATGTCCGCCCAGCACCAGAAGACGGCGCCCGCCAGCACAGGCTCGCTGTCCGGATTGCGCCAGAGGGTAAGGATCGTGCGGATGAACTCCCGAAACAGTCGTTCGGAATGCCAGCAGTAGAACCCGCCCCACTCCGTGAGCAAAAGCGGCATTTCCGTCAGCGTCTTCGCGCTTTCGACAAGCCGGTCGACCGTCGGGCCATAGGGATGCATCGTATAGAAATCAAAACCGCAGCGTGTGAAATTCTCCTTCGTCATCGTAAGGTCCATGCAGTTCGCGCCGGAAACCATATGATACGGGTCCGTGTCCCTGCAAACCCTGGCGGCGTCCTTCAGAAAATCCAGCGTGAAAATACATTCGTTGAAACTGAGCCAGAATGCGATGCTGATATGGTTTCGGTCGCGTTCGATAACCTTTTTCAGCACCGCAAGCGCGCCGGCGCAGATTTCCGGATTGTGCATATCGGACCACCAGAGGCCCGGCTCCTCGGAAACAAGAAGGCCCAGTTCATCCGCAAGCGCAATGATTCGTTTGTTATGCGGATAATGCACAAGACGCACGAAGTTGACGCCGCTTTCTTTAATCATCTGCATATCCTTGCGCATTTCCTCCTCTGTCAGCGTGTGCCCTCGATCGCCGTACAGGTCGTGGCGATTCACGCCGAGAAGAAAGAGCGGCTCTCCATTTAAATAAAACCGTTTTCCCTGAACCCGGAAATCCTTAAAGCCGACCTTCTGGCTAAGGCAGTCAACCTCTTTTCCGTCCTGAAGAAGTATACAGCGGAGGGTATACAGACAGGGCGTATCCGGAGACCACAGCTCAGGCCCTTCAATCTCAAACTCGATGCGGCCGCTTCCCTGCCGCGTGCCCTCTCCCACGATACGCCCGCGGCGGTCTTCAAGGACCGCGCGAACGACAGGATCCGTATCCTTGGCGCCTGTGTCCGTATCCTTTACGCCGACGTCCGTACCCTTTGCGCCGGTGTCCGTATTCTCTGCGGCGGTGTCCATATTTTTTGCGCCGGCGTCTTTCCTTTTTGTATCGACGAGTGCCTCGATCTCACACCGTCCGCGACTGTAGCCGTCCGACAGCGCGCCGTTCCAGATTATGTCGCGTAAATAGGAGTCCGAGGTATATTCAATATAGACGTCGCGAATGATGCCGCTGTAGTTTTCCCATCCCTCCGAGGGGCCGAAAACGACGTCCAGATCGCGAATGGAAACGGTAAGCAGATTCTCCTTCTCCAGCAGACAGTCTGTAATCTCAAATCGATATTCGCTGTATGGCAGCATCTCGCCGAGCGGTTTCCCGTTCAGGACGACGGAAGCGGCGTAAGTAATGCCCTCAAAAACCAGAAAGGCCCTCTCCCCGCCTTCCGCGCGGTCGAATGGCATCTGACTCGATGGTATTTGGTTTGATTGCACATGACTCGATTGTATATGGTTTGACTGTATATGGTTTGATTGTGTATGGTTTGATTGCGTTTGGTTTGATCGAATACGATTTGATCGCATGCGATCAAATCGTATTGAACATTCGCTTCGTCC
>CAYUPA010000197.1:0-3820 GCA_964446565.1 uncultured Lachnospiraceae bacterium | reverse complement strand
CTCCGCTCGTTTTTGATCAGATCCTCCTCATTGAACTCGCCCTCTTCGCGGGTGATATACGTCCGCCCCGGATCGCCGTACTTGGACTTGATGATGAGCAGTTCCTCCTTAATGACGCCATAGAGGATTTTTTCATTGGACAAAATGGAAACATATTCCTGAATCTTTGATTCGAGTTCGTCATATTCGCTCTGCAGGCGGTCGCGCTCCAGTCCCGTAAGAGCGCGCAGACGCATATCCACAATCGCCTGCGCCTGCACGTCGGAAAAGGAAAACCGCGCGATCAGCTGTTCTTTCGCCTGCGCTACGGTCTGCGACGCTCTGATGATGGCGATGATTTCGTCGATATAATCGAGCGCCTTCAGAAGCCCTTCCAGAATATGCGCGCGCGCCTGCGCCTTTTCCAGATCATATCGGGTGCGGCGCGTGACGACGTCCTTTTGATGATCCAGATAGCAGGTAAGCATCTGCAAAAGGTTCAAAACCTTCGGTTCGCCGTTCACGAGCGCCAGCATATTGACGCTGAAGGCGTCCTGCAGCTGGGTATTCTTATAAAGCTGATTCATGAGGACGCGGGCGTTCGCGTCGCGTTTGAGCTCAATCACGATGCGCATGCCGCTGCGGTCGGACTCGTCCCGCAGATCGGAAATTCCCTCGAGCTTCTTCTCCTTGACCAGTTCCGCGATCCGTTCGATTAAGCGGGCCTTGTTGATCTGATACGGGATCTCCGAGACCACGATGCGCTGCCGGTGGCCCTGCATTTCCTCAACCTCCATATTGGCCCGCACCACAATCCGTCCCCGGCCCGTCCTGTAGGACTGCTCGATGCCCGCGACGCCGTAAATCGTCGCGCCCGTCGGGAAATCCGGACCCTTGATCACCTCCATGATCTCCTCGATCCGGGTCTCGCGGTTCTCTAAAACGTGGTTGTCGATGATTCTGACGACGCCGTCGATCACCTCGCCCAGATTATGCGGCGGAATGCTCGTCGCCATGCCGACCGCAATGCCCCCGGTCCCGTTGACAAGAAGATTCGGGAACCGGCTCGGCAGGACGGTCGGCTCATTGAGCGATCCGTCGAAGTTCGGGGTAAAATCCACCGTATTTTTATTGATATCCGCGAGCATTTCCATCGCGATTTTGCTGAGGCGCGCCTCGGTATACCGCATGGCGGCCGCCCCGTCGCCGTCGATGGAGCCGAAATTGCCATGGCTGTCGACCAGCATATAGCGGGTGCTGAAATCCTGCGCCAGACGCACCATCGCGTCATAGATGGACCCGTCGCCGTGCGGATGGTATTTGCCCATCGTATCGCCGACAATACGCGCCGACTTGCGGTACGGCTTGTCGGGGCTGAGGCCCAGCTCGCTCATCGAATACATGATGCGGCGCTGCACCGGCTTCAGGCCGTCCCGCACATCCGGCAGCGCGCGGGCCATGATCACGCTCATCGCGTAATCGATATAGTACTGGCGCATCTCCCTTTCAAGGTTGACCACTTCGATCCGATCGTACTGTTCGTTTTTATTCTCCGCCATATCTTCCTCCATTTCGTGCAGAGCTGTCGTTCATCAGGCGTCGATATTGGCCTTTTTCGCGTTTTTCTCGATGAATTCGCGGCGCGGTTCGACCTTATCCCCCATCAGCATTGTGAAAATCTGGTCCGCCACGGAGGCGTCCTCCATCTCGACCTGCAGCAGAATTCGCCGCGTCGGGTCCATCGTGGTATCCCAGAGCTGATCGGCATCCATTTCGCCAAGGCCCTTGTAGCGCTGAATTTCAATCGTCGGATCGTCCTTTCCCAGCCGTTCCAGCAAATGGTCCAGTTCCTTATCCTTATAAACGTAATAGGGATCGTCTTTTCCCTTTTTCACGCGGTAAAGAGGGGGCTGCGCGATATAGACGTGCCCCTCCTCGATCAGCTTGGGCATAAAGCGGTAAAAAAATGTCAGCATCAGCGTGCGGATATGAGCGCCGTCGACATCCGCGTCCGTCATGATGATAATCTTATCATACCGAAGCCGCGTAATGTCGAAATCCTCGGAAATGCCCGTCCCGAACGCCGTAATCATAGCCTTGATCTCCGCGTTGCCAAGGATACGGTCCAGCCTCGCCTTTTCCACATTCAGAATTTTGCCGCGAAGCGGAAGAATGGCCTGCGTCTGGCGCGAACGCGCATTTTTCGCGCTGCCGCCGGCGGAATCGCCCTCTACGATATAGATCTCGCAGTTCTTCGGGTCGCGGTCCGAACAATCCGCGAGCTTTCCCGGAAGGCTCGTAGTCTCAAGCGCCGATTTGCGGCGGGTCAGTTCCCTTGCCTTGCGCGCGGCATCCCGCGCCCTGGCGGCCATGACGGCCTTGCTGACGATCAGACGGGCAACCTGCGGATTCTGCTCCAGAAAAAAGGTGAGGCCGTCGGTTACAATCGAGGCCACGGCGCCGCGGACCTCGCTGTTTCCCAGTTTCTGCTTGGTCTGCCCTTCAAACTGCGGTTCCGCGATTTTGACGCTGATAACGGCGGTCAGCCCTTCCCGTACGTCCTCGCCGGCGAGATTCTTCTCGGCGTCTTTAAGAAGCCCGACCTTCCGGGCATAATCGTTGAGGACCTGCGTAAAGGCCGCCTTAAATCCCACGACATGCGTGCCGCCCTCCGGCGTGTGGATGTTGTTTACGAAGCTGAACAGGTTTTCGTTGTACGAATCGTTGTGCTGCAGCGCGACCTCGACATAGACCCCGTCCTTCATGCCCTCCGCGTACATGACCTTGTCATAAAGCGGGTCCTTGTTCTGATTGCAGAAGGAGACGAATTCCCGGATGCCGCCCTCATAATGAAAGACATCGTGCTGCTCCTGCCCCTCGCGGCGGTCTGTAAGCTCGATCCGAAGGCCCTTCGTAAGAAAGGCCATCTCCCGCAGGCGGTCCTTCAGCGTGTCATACTCATAGACAACCTCCTCAAAAATCGTATCATCCGCAAGAAAATGCACCTCTGTGCCCGTGTGGTCCGTCTTGCCGACCACGGTCAGAGGCTGCACCGTCTTTCCGCGCTCAAAGCGGATTTCATGGATCAGGCCGTTTAGATGGACGCGCACCGTAAGCTCCCTGGACAGGGCGTTGACGACGGACGCGCCGACGCCGTGCAGGCCGCCGGACACCTTGTATCCGCCCCCGCCGAACTTGCCCCCGGCGTGCAGAATCGTATAGACGACCTCCACCGCCGGAATGCCGGCCTGCGGCTGAATATCGACAGGAATGCCGTGTCCGTTGTCAACGACCGTAATGGAATTATCCTTCTCAATGTCGACCGTAATGACCGTACAGCGCCCCGCGAGCGCCTCGTCCACCGCGTTGTCGACGATTTCATAAACCAGATGATGCAGACCCCTTGCCGAGGTACTGCCTATATACATACCGGGACGGCGGCGCACGGCCTCCAGCCCCTCCAGAATCTGAATCTGATCGGCACCGTATTCGCCTGTGACAGTCAGATCCGCCATACTCTCGCCATGATAATCCGCAGCGGATTCAACCGGAATCGCATGACCGGCCGCCGCTTCCAGAATTCTCCGAGCTTCCTGATCGTCTACATCGAGCTCCTGCTCAAGTTCCGGCGACATCTGCCCCTCCTCTTTTTTTCTTGCCATAGTGCCCTCCTTTTCTTAATAAACACTTCTATATTATACCGGATTTTTGGTTTAAAAACAAGAAAAAGGGAGCTTAAATACTATATTTTGTGAGGCTTCGCCCCGTAAAAAATCCGCGCCGTAATGTCAAGCGAAAATGAAAATGTCCTAAAAATTTTCGAACATTAGCCCTGAGCCGT
>CAYUPA010000196.1:0-3826 GCA_964446565.1 uncultured Lachnospiraceae bacterium | reverse complement strand
TTCTAACATCTGATTTTAACATCTGATTCCGAAATCTGACTTCAACGCCTGATTCCGAAATCTGATTTTAAGGAGGAAAACCTATGTACTGTCCGCAATGCGGAAGAAAAAATGACGACGGCAGCGCATACTGCTACGCCTGCGGCTCTCCGCTTCCAAAACCGGAAACGGAGCCAGCCATAAAGCCAGAACAGGAGCCGGCCGGAAGGCCGAAACCGGAAACGACCGCGGGACCGACGCCGGAAACGACCGCGGGGTCGATGCCGGAAACGGCCGCAGGAACGGAACAGGAGCCGGCTGACGGAAAACAGCCGGCTCCTTCGACCCAGTTAAAGTGGTGGAAATTTCTCGTGTACTTCGCCTTGTTTTTATCGGCGATTCTCAATCTGACCTCCGGGATTCTGATCATGTGCGGAATGCAGTACGGCGAAGGGGCTTCTCTGCTCTACGCAGTCTACCGCAACATGAAGGCACTCGATATAATCTACGGCCTGTCCATGATGGCTCTCGCGGGGTTCGCGATCCTGACGAGGCAGCATCTTTATCGGTTTAAGAAGGACGGACCGAAAATGCTGCTCGTCCTGTATGGGGCGTCGCTGATCCTGACCATCCTATATCCCCTGCTCGCCTCGGTCATCATCAGGCGTTCTCCGGCCTATGCCTTTACGGGCAAATTCCTGCTGCAACTTTGTCTGTCCATCGTCATGATCGTTGTCAACAAGATTTATTTCGACAGACGCGCATCGCTGTTTGTCAATTAGCCGTTCGCAGGGCTGTTTGTCAATTAGACATGCGCAGGGCTGGCGCCGCTCCCACTCCCATGTGGCCGCGGCGCCGCTTTACTCTTGCGCGGCTTTGGCGCCAAATTACTCCCGCCTGAATTCGCGGCACCGCTTCACATCTGCCTGACTTTGCGCCAAATTACTCCTGCCTGAGTTCGCGGCGCCAAATTACTCCTGCCTGACCACAGCCCCGATCGCCTCGCCGGCCTCGATGAGCCGCTGTGTCAAGGCCGCGACCTCCTCGCTTTCAAGGGTCCGCTCCATGGAACAGAAAACGAAACGCAGTGTAACGCTCTTTTCATTTTCCCATGCTTCATCCTGATAAATATCCACCAGCTGATAGCTTTCAAGATATTGCAGATGCAGCGCCTCGATCATATCCTTAAAACGGGAAAACGGCATATCCGCCGGGACGATGAAGCTAATGTCGCTCGTAATGCCCGGAAAACGGCTCGGCTCCTTATAAACCGGATACATCGTCTCATACCGGGACAGCAGGTCCATATCCAGTTCGACGCCGATGACCGCGCCCTTTTTATCGATCCTGCCGACAACCTGCGGATGCACGACGCCCAGCACGCCGATCCGCTGTCCGCCGCGCGAAACGGAAAAGGCGTTGTAAGGATGCATCCACGCGGGCGCGTCCCCCTCCATGGTTTCATAGGCAAAAGGCTGATTCTGAACCGTTTTCGCGACCGTTTCGAGAAAACTCTTCGCCGTATAAAACAGGCTCTCTTCTTCGTCCTTGCGACCGTAGAAGACGGCGCCCAGCACCTTATGCTCATCCGCAAGCCCATTCTCTCTGAGGCCGGGGACGATGCTTCCGATTTCAAACAGCGTAAAGCGCGGCGCATAGGACCGGTTGCGCTCAACGAGTGTAAGCAGCGCGGGCACGAGGTCCGGACGAATCTGCTCGATATCCGGCGAGACCGAATTCGCAAGACGCACACAGCCCTTTGCTTCCAGCCCGATCTCCCGGAGCCGCCTTGCGTCGTTCCAGACATAGGTATGAACCTCGTGCCCGCCGTACCGCTCGGCCAGCAGCCGCTTCAAAACCTCTTTCAGATTATGGATCGGCGCCTGCCGCATGGGCGCGATAGCGCTTGTCGCGGTTTTCACTTCGAAATTGTCATATCCGTAAATCCGGGTAATTTCCTCAATGATATCGGCTTTAATGCTGATATCCTTGGTCGCGCGCCATGTCGGAACGCCGACCGTAATCTCGCTTCCGTTTTTCCGGACGGCGAAGCCAAGGGACGTCAGCGTATGAAGCATCTGCTCTTCCGGAATATCGATGCCCGTATAGCGGTCGACATACGCTTTATCAAATGTAATTTCACGGTGCGGGTAGCGGGTCTGGTACGCGTCGCTCAGCCGGCTGATCACTTTCACGTCCGGATCGATCGAAAGCAAAAGCGCAAGATAGCGCTCGATCGCCGGAACCGTCATTTCCGGGTCCAGCGTTTTTTCATAGCGGATGGACGCGTCGGTGCGCAGTCCGATCGCGGCGGAGGATTTGCGGATGCTGACAGCGTCGAAGTTAGCGCTTTCCAAAAGAAAACTGTTGGTATCCTCCACGATTTCGCTCTCATAGCCGCCCATGATGCCGGCGATGGCCACGGGCGTCTGATTGCTCATGATCATCAGCGTGTCCGGCTGAATCGTGCGCTTCTTCCCGTCCAGCGTCTCAAATTCAAACGGTTCGGTCTTGTTGCCGACCTCGATCCGGCTTACGCGCTTGTAGTCAAACGCGTGCATCGGCTGCCCCAGTTCCATCATAATATAGTTGGTCAGGTCCGCCAGCAGATTGATGGCCCGCATACCGCAGCGGTACAGACGAATCCGCATGTTGATCGGACTGACGTTTTTCGTGACATTTTCAATCGCCATACAGGAATAGCGCAGGCAGTGCTCCCCGTTCTGCACCTCCAGCGGCACGGCGGGCAGGTCGTCAAAACGCGCCGCGTCGATCGTTTCAAATTTCGCAAGCGGCCTGCCGACGAGGGCCGCGATTTCGCGGGCGATGCCGTAATGCCCCCACAGATCGGGACGGTTGGTGAGCGACTTGTTATCCACCTCGAACACGGTGTCCTCGATTTCATAGAGTTTTTTGATATCGACGCCGACCGGCGCGTCCTCCGGCAGAATCATCAGCCCGGAATGGTCGTCGCTGACGCCGATTTCATCTTCGCCGCAGCACATGCCGTGACTTTCGCACCCGGCAATCGTCCGGCAGGCAATGTCCATGCCGCCCGCATGGCCCCCTTCCTTCACAAAGGGCACCTTTATTCCGGCCTCCACGTTGGGGGCGCCGCAGACGACGTCATAAACGCCGTCGCCGCCGTCAACCTTCAGCAAATGCAGCTTTTTGGATTTCGGATGCGGCTCCACGGACAGAATCCGGCCCACGACAACGTCCCTGATATCCCGCCCGATATGATACACTTCCTCGACTTCCGCCGTCGCAAGCGTAAATTTCTGAATCAGCCCGTCAATATCGATTCCGTCCAAATCAACGAAATCGCGAATCCAGTTTATGGACAGTAACATCGGCCTGCCTCCTCATCTGATTTGAATCTGGCTTAAAGCGCGCAGATTCCCGCTGTTCAGGACGCGGATATCCTTAATGCCGAATTTCATCATGGCGAGGCGTGTCAGCCCAAGACCAAAGGCAAAACCGGTATAGGTTTCGCTGTCGATGCCCGCCATTTCGAGAACGTTCGGATGAATCATGCCGCAGGGGCACAGCTCGATCCAGCCGCTCTGCTTGCAGGTCGGGCAGCCCTTGCCGCCGCAGACGTGACACTGTATATCGAGTTCGAAGCCCGGTTCGACGAAGGGGAAGAAGCCGGGACGCAGGCGGACGGTCACCTCCTTGCGGAAGACCTCGGAAAGCATCGTTTTCATGAAATAGATCAGATTGGAAATCGAAATCCGCTCGCCGACCATCAGCCCTTCCATCTGAAAAAAGGTATTTTCATGGCTGGCGTCCAGCGCTTCGTTGCGAAAGCAGCGCCCCGGGAAAATGGCCCGGCAGTTGGCCC
>CAYUPA010000195.1:0-3831 GCA_964446565.1 uncultured Lachnospiraceae bacterium | reverse complement strand
ACGCCACGGTCTCCGTTATCGGCCTTACCGGAGGCAGCATGTATTATCTGGCGCTACTGATCGTCGAGTGCATTCTCATGGGCGCGACCATAGACTACGGCATCCTCTTCACCAATTATTACAGGGAGAACAGGCTTTCCCTGCCTGTAAAGGAGGCCATGGGAGCCGCTTATGAAGGCTCCGTACCCACAATTCTGACTTCGGGACTGATATTGATCATAGTGACGGCGATCATCGGCAATTTCTTTGAAGAGCCGACGATATCCGCGATCGTAGGGACCATTTCCATCGGCGCCCTCTGCGCGGTGCTGCTGATTCTGTTCGTACTGCCGGGACTGCTGGCCCTGTGCGACAGATTCGTCTGCTGTAAGAAAAAGCGGGAATGATTACGCGGCGGCCGCAACCTAAAAGAAGATATTGATAAGCCGGGAATATCAGAATGATACTGAAGGTGAACCGGCAAAACTTCACAGAAACTCCCCTCAAATTTACGCTGTCAAAATATTTGAGAGGGAGTTTTTCTGAAAGCCCAAGGTTATATACATAGCATGACGGATAAATATGTTTCGTCAGGGGCCGCCGTACGCGCCGGCTTTTCGCCGTTTTGCGCTTTATTGCAGCATATGGACATGATGAGTTAAAAATGACGCATCAATATTGCTTTATTTTTTGCGTGATAAGGAGTTACCCGATTGATGAAGGGCATTTATGTCGATGCTCACCAGGGCGAGAGCGGTGAAAACGGAAATATGAGGAGGACGCGGCATGCAGTTTTTTAAATTAGAGGGGTTGATGGCAAACGGCCGGTCGGATAAAATTAGCGACCTGCGCTTTGCACGGGAGAAAAGCAGGATGATTTCCATGAAAAGCAGAGCCTTTAATCGGCAACTCCGCGCGGACATGTTTTTCTTTGTGTCGCGCGTAACAGATTATATCGCTACTGTCGGTGTGATCGCCGCGGATGTCAAAAACGCGGAGAAACTGACGAACGCTTATCTGCGGGCCATCGGCTTTGAATTACAGAACATCAGTCAGGAGGAGGTCACTTTGAATACCCTGGAGCGTCTGCTGCGGGAAGCGGACCATCAGGAATATATTGATGATGAAAACGAAATCCTGGAACAGTTCGGACTGGACAGACTGGTCGGCAGAATAGGCAGGAAGGTGGATTTTGACGAAAAGCTGATCGAGCGCCGCGACAAAGAAAAGCTCTATGACGCCGCCTGCAACTTCCTTTCCAATGAAACATTTCTGCCGGAGCTGGACCGCATTTATGCCGGAAGCGGAAAGATGCGCGCGGCGGGACACCCCGTCCACTATATGATCGAAACGGACGACCGCAATATCCGCGAAGAAATGCCCCGCCTGCTGCTCAGCGCCCTGTACGCGAACGGCAGGCTGCGCGGCAGGAGGTACTGTCTTCTTGATTTCAGACCCGGGGAGAATTTTTCCGGCGCGGTTTATGACTCCCTCTATAGAAGTTGTGACGGCGGAGCCGTGGTGGTGCGCTATCGCGCCGACGACGATTCGGAGGACGACCTGGCTGCCGGCGGCAGGGAGACCATAGAAAATCTTTGCGAGACGATGAAAAAATACCGCCATCAGGTTCTGACGGTGTTCTGCCTTCCCAGGGAATGTTCGAAATCCAAAGAGATCTTTTATGAAAATCTGGGAAATACCAGCATTGTGGAATTGAAAGAGGAGTTCGTCTATGAGGAGCGCGCAGAGGAATTTTTGAAAATGCTCGCCGCGGACAGCCACGTAAGAACGGACAAGGAACTGTTGGGGAAAATCGAAGCGGACAGGGGGTATCTGGCCCCGGAGCTGCGGGAACTGTTTGACAACTGGTACAGCGGAAAACTGAAAACGAGGATCTACCCCCAGTACAGGGAAATCAGCGCCGTGAAAAAAGAAGTGCGCGAGGCGAAACCGAAGGGATCGGCCTATGACGAGCTCATGGAAATGACCGGACTCGCGGAAGCGAAAAAGGTAATCAACCAGGCTCTGGCGTTTTACAAGGCGCGGAAGCTGTTCGCCGGCAAGGGTATGAAGACGGACCGCCCCGCTATGCACATGGTGTTTACGGGCAACCCGGGAACGGCCAAAACCTCCGTCGCCAGGCTGTTCGCCCGCATCATGAAAGAAAACGGTCTGCTCTCCAAGGGAAGGCTGATCGAGGTCGGACGTGGAGATCTCGTGGGCAAATATGTGGGCTGGACTGCCCCGAAGATACAGAATAAATTCAGGGAGGCCCAGGGCAGCGTGCTGTTCATTGACGAAGCCTATTCGCTCGTGGATGACCGGTCCGGCTCCTACGGCGATGAGGCCATCAATACCATCGTGCAGGAGATGGAAAACCACAGGGACGATATGGTGGTTATTTTCGCCGGCTATCCGGATGAGATGAAGAGATTCCTGGAGAAAAACCCGGGACTGCGGTCGAGGATCGCGTTCCACGTTCGGTTTGCCGACTACGATACCGGGGAGCTGTGCGAAATAGCTGAAATTATAACGAGGAAGAAAGGTCTGCTGCTGTCGGAGGATGCCGGAGAAAAACTGGCCTCTGTCTTTGACGCGGCACGGAGCGAGCGTGATTTCGGCAACGGGAGATATGTCCGCAATGTGATTGAGAAAGCGGAAATGGCCAGGGCGGTCCGCCTGCTGGATATGGACTTTGAATCCGTCAGCAGCAGAGACGTCATGACGATCTGCGCGGAAGATATCGAAATGCCGGAAGCGGGAACGGCGGCTGTGAAGCGGATCGGGTTCCGCATGTGACAGCCGCGGCCTTTCCTGATGCGAAGGATGATCCGGGGCATGGAGGCATATCCTTCTTTCTATTCCGGCAGCGCGGAAGGAAGAGCGAGGAGAAAGCTGGCGGATACGGACAAAGGGAACAAACCTTCACGGCAATGGGACGATCACTCGCAGTGGGGAAAGTACGAGGAGGATGATACTATCCGCGAGGTGTGGGTCAAACGCTTCGAAGACGCGGCCGGGGCTGTTGAGCTCAGGGATCCCTCAAATTCCAGGGGGCTCCTGCCCGCTTTCGCGAAACGCATTCTGAAAGAACTCAGAAAACCGCGGACCGACTGGCGCACGATCCTCAACGACTTTATCCAGGAGGAAGTGGTCGACTATTCGTTCTGCCCTCCCGACCGGCGCTTTGATGACAGTCCGTTCTTCCTCCCGGATTTTAACGGCAAAGAGGATATGGCGGAGGATATCCTCTTTATGATAGACACCTCCGGGTCAATGTCGGATGAGATGATAACCGCCGCCTGTTCCGAGGTAAAAGGCGCGATAGACCAGTTCGACGGCAGGCTGAAAGGGTGGCTCGGCTTCTTCGACGCCGCGATTATAAAGCCCAGGCCTTTTGAGAATGAAGACGAATTCAAAATTATCAAACCTGCCGGCGGGGGCGGAACCGATTTTCAAATCATCTTTGAATACGTAATCGAACACATGGCGGACAAACCGCCCGCGAGCATTATTATCCTTACCGACGGCTACGCCCCGTTCCCGCAGGAGAAACTCGCGGGAGGCATCCCGGTACTGTGGCTGCTCAACAACGAGGACGTCGATCCCCCGTGGGGAAAAGTCGCGAGGATCACGGTATAGGCGAAATCTGCGGATGAAGAAGGGTAATATGATGATAGCAGAATACAAAGTTCCGGTTTTATGCGGTATTAAAACAGATAAAAATAAGCAGGTAATATTCAACTGGGACGCAGATGATGAAGATGACATAATACATCTTGCCTCAGATATCGCTGCAAAATATGATGAAGACGGAGTGTGATATTTCTATGGCTATAAATATAATCCGAA
>CAYUPA010000194.1:0-3931 GCA_964446565.1 uncultured Lachnospiraceae bacterium | reverse complement strand
CGGTCATATCGGGGCCGATCTGATCACCCTCTGCTCGATGCTGCGCATTCCGGTCGCGATGCATAACGTGCCGGATGAGAAAATCTTCCGCCCGGCGGCGTGGAACGCCTTCGGGATGGACAGGGAAGGCGCGGACTACAGAGCCTGCCGCAATTTCGGACCTTTGTACAAAAAGTAATTCGGATGGGAGGTCATCCGGTCATTCCCGGAATCGGAGAACAGAGGAGAGAGAAGGATGTATGACAAAGTCAGCACGGATTTAAACTTCGTGGAGCGCGAAAAGGAAGTCAGCGCGTTCTGGAAAAGGGAACGCATCTTCGAGCGCAGTATGGAAGAGCGCAAAAACGGCCCGACGTTTACTTTTTACGACGGTCCGCCGACGGCGAACGGCAAGCCGCACATCGGACACGTGATTACACGCGTCATTAAGGATTTGATTCCCCGCTACCGTACGATGAAGGGCTATTACGTGCCCCGCAAGGCCGGCTGGGATACGCACGGACTGCCCGTTGAACTCGAGATCGAGAAGGAACTGGGCATCAACGGCAAGGATCAGATCGAAGCGTACGGGTTGGACCCGTTTATCCGGCGCTGCAGGGAATCCGTCTGGAAATATAAGGAAATGTGGGAAAAGTTCTCCGATTCCGTCGGCTTTTGGGCCGATATGGAGCATCCCTATGTGACCTATCACGACGATTTTATCGAATCCGAATGGTGGGCTCTTAAAACGATCTGGGACAAAAGGCTCCTGTACAAGGGGTTCAAGATCGTGCCCTACTGCCCGCGCTGCGGAACGCCGCTTTCATCGCATGAAGTGGCGCAGGGCTATAAGACCGTGAAGGAGCGTTCCGCTGTCGTCCGCTTCAAGGCCGCGGACGAGGACGCGTATTTTCTCGCGTGGACCACAACGCCGTGGACGCTTCCTTCCAACGTCGCGCTCTGCGTAAACCCGGATGAGATCTACTGCAAAGTCAAGGCGGCGGACGGATATGTGTATTATCTCGCGGAGGCGCTTTTAGACGCGGTGCTCGGCCGTCTCGCCGGCGGGGAAACGCCCGCGTACGAGGTTCTTTCGCGCTGTACCGGCAGGGAACTGGAATACCGCAAATATGAGCCGCTCTTTGATTTCGTATCTCCGCTTTGCGAAAAACAGCACAAGAAGGCGCATTATGTGACCTGCGACGGGTATGTCACGATGGAGGACGGCACCGGCATCGTGCATATCGCGCCGGCCTTCGGCGAGGACGACGCGAAAGTCGGCCGCGATTACGATCTCCCGTTTATTCAGCTTGTGGACGGAAAAGGGCGGCTTACCGCGGAAACGCCTTACGCCGGCCAGTTTGTGAAGGACGCGGACCCGAAGATTCTCGCGGACCTTGACGCGCGGGGGCTGCTGTTTGACGCGCCGAAATTTGAACATGATTATCCGTTTTGCTGGCGCTGCGAAACGCCTCTCATTTACTACGCGCGCGATTCATGGTTCATCCGCATGACGGCGGTCCGGGACGATCTGATCCGCAACAACAACACGGTCCGCTGGATTCCGGAATCCATCGGCAAGGGGCGGTTTGGCGACTGGCTTGAGAATATACAGGACTGGGGCGTTTCCCGCAACCGCTACTGGGGGACGCCGCTCAATATCTGGGAGTGCGAGTGCGGCCACATGGAAGCGATCGGCAGCCGGGCCGAGCTCTTCAAAAGGAGCGGCATGGAAGAGGCGAAGACCGTCGAGCTGCACCGCCCTTATATCGACGCCATTACGATGCCGTGCCCGTGCTGCGGCAGGACGATGCACAGGGTGCCGGAGGTGATCGACTGCTGGTTCGATTCCGGCGCCATGCCGTTCGCTCAGCACCATTACCCGTTTGAAAACAAGGACCTCTTTGCGCAGCAGTTCCCGGCCGCTTTTATTTCCGAGGCGGTCGACCAGACCCGCGGCTGGTTTTATTCTCTTCTGGCGGAGTCGACGCTGCTGTTTAACCGGGCGCCGTATGAAACCGTGCTGGTTCTCGGGCATGTTCTCGACGAGACCGGACAGAAGATGAGCAAGTCCAGGGGCAACGCCATCGAGCCGATGGACGCGCTTGAAAAGCACGGAGCCGACGCGATTCGCTGGTATTTCTGCACCAACAGCGCGCCGTGGCTGCCGACCCGTTTTTACGACGAGGCGGTTGTCGAGGGCCAGCGCCGCTTCATGGGGACGCTGTGGAACACCTACGCGTTTTTCGTTCTTTACGCGAATATCGACGGGTTCGATCCGACGCGGTATGCGCTGGATTACGGCTCGCTGAACATGATGGACAAGTGGCTGCTTTCGAAGCTGAATACCCTGATTCAAAAGGTGGACGGGTATCTGGACCAGTATAAGATTCCTGAAGCGGCGGGCGCTCTTGCGGATTTTGTCGACGAGCTGTCCAACTGGTATGTGCGCCGGGGCCGGGAACGCTACTGGGCCAAGGGCATGGAGCAGGATAAGATCAACGCCTATCTGGTACTGTACGAGGCGCTGGTATCTCTGTCCAAACTGAGCGCCCCCTTCATTCCGTTCATGGCGGAGCAGATATACCGCAATCTGGTTTGCAGCGTGAATCCGAAAGAGCCGGTGAGCGTTCATCTGTGCCTGTATCCGGAAGCGGATGCGTCGAAGATTCTGCCCGACCTCGAGCGGGAAATGGAAGATGTGCTGCGAATCGTCGGCACGGGACGCGCGGCTCGCAATGCCGCCGGCATTAAAAACCGCCAGCCTCTCGGGGTGATGTATGTCAAGGCGCCGGGCGGGCCTTTGAACGAGGAGTGCGCCGCGATTGTGGCGGATGAGCTCAATGTGAAAAAAGTCCTGTTTACGGACGATGTACAGGAGTTTACCGCTTACAGCTTCAAGCCGCAGCTGCGGACCGTGGGCCCGAAGTACGGCAGGCTGGCGGGGAGGATTCGTGAGTTTCTTGCCGGAATCGACGGGAACGAGGCCATGGCGCAGCTGAAATCCGCCGGGATGCTGACCTTCACGATTGAAGGGCAGAATATCGTGCTTCTTGAGGACGATCTGCTGATCGAAACCGCCCGGAAGCCGGGGTTCGTCGCGGAAAGCGCCGGGGACCTGACGGTCGTTCTGGATACGTATCTGACCGCGGAGCTTCTCGAAGAAGGCTTTGTCCGCGAGATTGTGAGCAAGGTTCAGACCATGCGCAAGGAGGCCGGTTTTGAAGTCATGGATTCGATCTGTTTCGCCTATGGGCAAAACGAGCGCATCGCGAAGATCGTTCTTAACAACGCCGACCGGATTCGCCGCGACACGCTTTCGGTCCGCCTGCAGGCGGACATACCCGAGGACGAGGGCTTCTACCGCAAGGATTGGAATCTCAACGGAGAAGCGGTGACCTTCGGCGTGAAGCGGGTGCAGGCGTAAGCGGGAGGAGAAGGAAAAGAATCAAAAAAGTTAGCAGAAAAGCGGCATCAGGAGTGGTGCTGCTTTTTTATTTGCATTTGACACTGGAAGTGAACCCTGAAACTTGAAAGAGGAATCCTCAATGAATGTACTTTTGAGGATTCCTCAATGAGTGTACTTTTAAGGATTCCTCAATGAGCGTACTTTTTCTGTACGGCGAAGCTGAAAAGCGTACGGGAATCGAATGTGCAGCCAGGCCCAAAAGTGGGCTGGTCCGAGGGCCGAGGCTATTCCCCAACAGGCCAAATTCAGTCTTTGTAATGGCAAAGACATTGCCTGCCAAAGATTTATACTTGTACTTTCTATGTTCTTTTTAGCATGAATTTAGAACGGATTTCTCGTGCCAACCCCTGATTCGGCATTTGAGATAGCACTTGGAGATTCAAATGTTTTGATTTCACCAAATCATCTGTCGCAGCGCCATTCTTTTTCCTGCGCTTTCAGGTGAGCGATGGCGGAAATCAGCATACCGGCGCTGCCGCAGGT
>CAYUPA010000193.1:0-3952 GCA_964446565.1 uncultured Lachnospiraceae bacterium | reverse complement strand
AATTGACATTATTTGCATTCGGTCTTATAATCAAAACCATAATTTGTATGTTTTTCAGGCGGAGATAAAGACATGGTATACAAAAGTAAGCAGAGCTTGAGCAGCAGTTTGTGAAGCAACTCAACAGGCAGGGATATGATGCCGTTCCTATCCAGGATTATGTCGTGTTGTTAGAAAACCTTAAAGTGCAGCTTGAGGCTTTCCATTCGGAAAAACTGAACGCGAAGACGGAACAAAGGCAAGACTGTAAAACGGACCGGAGAATTCTTTATAAAGGAGCATCTGAGAATGAACAAACCATTGACCGCGTATTTCGCCCGCAGCGGGACTGCGGCGCGCGAAACCAGTAAACCGGCACAGGCGGCTTATAAAAGCCTGGGTTCCACGGTTCTCGAAGGAGTCACGATATGAAGTACACAAAACTGGGAAAATCAGATTTGACAATTTCCCGCATCTGCATGGGCTGCATGGGGTTTGGCGACGCTGCCGCCGGTCAGCACAGCTGGACGGTTGACGAGGCGCAGACGAGGGACATTATTAAGCATGGATTGGAGCTGGGTATCAATTTCTACGATACCGCTGTCGTGTACCAAAACGGCACCAGCGAACAGTATGTAGGCCGCGCGCTGCGGGATTTTGCAAAGCGCGGGGACTATGTAATCGCCACAAAGTTCACGCCCCGGACGCAGGAGGAAATCGATACCGGGGTCAGCGGTCAAAAGCATATTGAAAATTACGTAAACCAGAGCCTTAAAAATCTCGGCATGGACTATGTGGACCTCTACATTTATCACATGTGGGACTACCATACCCCGATGGAGGAGATCATGGAGGGACTCGACCGTGTCGTCAGGGCGGGCAAGGCGCGCTACATCGGCATCTCCAACTGTTTTGCGTGGCAGCTTGCCAAGGCCAACTTCTACGCCCGCGAACACGGACTTACGGAGTTTATATCCGTTCAGGGCCATTACAATCTGATTGCCCGCGAGGAAGAACGGGAGATGGCTCCATTCTGCGCCGACCAGAATATCGCCATGACGCCGTACAGCGCGCTGGCGGGCGGAAGGCTCTCCAGACATCCCGGCGAGACGTCCCGGCGCCTTGAAGAAGATGCCTACGCCAAATTCAAATACGACGCGACCGCGGAGACGGACGGGAAAATCATTGCCCGCGTATCCGAACTGGCGGACCGGCGCGGCGTCTCAATGACCGAGATTTCTCTGGCGTGGCTGCTTACAAAGGTGGCTGCCCCTGTGGTTGGCGCGACCAAATTCTCCCATGTTGACGGCGCGGCCAGGGCGGTGGATCTTACGCTGACGCAGGACGAGATCGAGTATCTGGAGGAACTGTACATACCCCACGCCTTAGTCGGCGTAATGGCGCAGAACGGCAGACAAAAGGCCGGCAATGTAGTATGAACGCGCGAGGCCATCGTGCCCCATACGGCATTCTGCGGCGGACGGCGGGAGGCCCGGGAATCCTGAAATGAAAAACAGTAAGAAGAAACTGAAGCGAATCATCCAGCGGACTGTTGATGCGGGCATGATCATTCTGCTGCCTCTTTTGATGGCGGAAATTCGGATCGGGCAGAAACTTCATGAATGGCTCGGCGCCGGAATGCTGATTTTGTTTATCGTTCACCATATTCTGAATACAGGCTGGTGGAAATCTTTTTTCAAAGGAAGATTTACACCCTCCCGCTGCTTCAGCGTAACCCTCGGCCTGCTGCTTCTTTTGGACATTCTGGCATTAGGCGTCAGCGGGGTCATGATGTCCGGGTTCGTTTTTTTCTTTTTGCCCATACGCGGCGGAATGATGACGGCAAGACTGCTTCATCTTTTGGCTTCCCAATGGGGGCTGATCCTGATGGCGGCGCATCTCGGCCTGCACCTTGGTCAGATCATGGGCGCGGCCCCAAAGCTGTTCCGTCTTTCCGAAAAAAGTACGGTACGAACATGGGTTCTTCGGTCCGTTACTTTGGCGTTGTCCCTGTACGGCATATATGCGTTGACTACCCTTCACATTCCCGAATATCTGTTCCTGCAGACGCATTTCGTCATGTTCGATGAAACAAAACCGGCAGCGGTTTATTTTTCCGAAATCATCGCCATGATCGTGCTGTTCGCGGCGCTCGCCCATTCCATAAACAAACTGCTGACGAAAGCGGGCAAACGCGCAAACAGAGAAAACGCTAAAGGTACAGGATGGAAAGCGGCTGCTTTTGCTATACCCGCGCTTGTCTGTCTGTTAGTCGTTCTGCGGCTGAATGACCTATTGTAAAATGTCATCTGGCTGAAAATAAATGCAAAAAAACAAGGAGGGCTTTTCATGGAATATCGTACACTGCCCCACGGCGGGGAGAAGATTGGCGTCATTGGCATGGACTCGTCCGTCATCGGCGCGCAGTCGGAAAAGAATATCATTGAAACGGTTCGGTATGCCGTGGAAACGGTGTGAATTATTTTGATCCTGCGGCGGGGCACGCGGCCTGTTTTCCCGCCTACGGCAAGGCGCTTGCGGATTGCCGCGGCAAGGTTTATCTGCAGATCCATTTCGGCGCAAACTATATGACCGGCGAGTATGGCTGGACGACCGATCTGGAGAAGATCAAGCGTTCCATTGACTGGCAGCTTACGAAAAAGAACGGCAGGCGCTCTACCGCCGCTGCGAGGCCTTCCCGGCGCGGCGACTGTGGAACAACTAAAGCAGAGCCTCTCCTGTTTCGACGCTTCGGATGAAGAGAAAGACTATTCCGTGATCGCTTCTTTGACACCGGAAGAATCCAAAGGTCGCTGTGTGTACTGCAATCACTGCGCTCCCTGCGGTCACTGCAGCAGGCGCTGCCCCTTTGATACGCTCTGCAAAAGGCGGATTTGAGGGGCAGCATAGAGTCACAATACGTAATACGAGGAGGCAGAACATGAAAAAGTATGTATTCCCCCTGCTGTCAGCAATTTTTATCGTTATTCTGCTGATCTCCGGCTGCGGGCAGCAAACGGAGTCCAAAACCGGGGCAGGCCAAAATGAAGCACCCGGTGCGGAAGCGCAGTCATCCGGAAATGCGTCTGCGTCCGAGAATGTGGATCCGTCAGAAAAAGCGGAGCCGTCAGAAAATATGGAGACTTCCGGAAATTCAGCGGCGCCCGGAAATGCGGAGACTTCCGGGAATGTGGCGGCCGGTTCGGAAAACGGTTCGGACAGCGGCAGTTCAAATGAGAACCGCGAGGACGATCCCGTGGTTTATTTTACATCGGACCTCAGCGCCGAAGGCATGATGAAAATCTACGAAGCCCTTGACTGGGAGCCTTCCGGCAATGTCGCCGTGAAACTGTCCACCGGCGAACCGCCCGCCAGCAACTATTTACGGCCGGAGCTTATTAAAGACGTGGTCGAAGCTGTGAACGGAACGATTGTAGAGTGCAATACCGCCTACGGCGGCTCCCGTTCCGAAACCGCCATGCACTATCAGGTGGCGAAAGATCATGGCTTCACTGCGATTGCGGATTTTCAGATACTCGATGAGGACGGCTCTATGACCCTTCCTGTCAGGGAAGGCAGCGTCCTGTCGGAGAACTATGTGGGCGCTGCCTTTGCCGATTATGATTCCTATCTTGTCCTCTCCCACTTCAAAGGACATTCCATGGCCGGCTACGGCGGCGCGATTAAGAATATCTCCATCGGATTGGCCTCCGGCGAAGGCAAGGCGTGGATTCACAGCGGCGGTACAGGCGGCAGTATGTGGGGCGGCAAACAGGATGCTTTTCTGGAAGCGATGGCTGAGGCCGGGAAATCCGTATCGGATTATCTCGGAAACGGCGAACGGATTGTCTATATCAATGTGATGAACCGCCTGTCCGTTGACTGCGACTGCGACGGCAATCCTTCCGAGCCGGATATGCACGATATCGGGATTTTAGCGTCCTCCGATCCCGTCGCGCTGGATCAGGCCTGC
>CAYUPA010000192.1:2052-3977 GCA_964446565.1 uncultured Lachnospiraceae bacterium | reverse complement strand
GCCGAACTAAGGGAAGACCCGGTAAGATCCGTAAAATCAGTTCGTTCGGTTTGTTCGCATGTTCATCTGGCGAATTGTGTACTTGAAAAAGGCAGTCCTTTATATGGAGATAAGCATCCGTTATTTGGCATCGGGCAGGGAGTATTCTCTGTAGATGACGGGAAACGAATGGCTAAGGACATAGATAAAATATTAGGCGATAAGGATTATATTGTCGGCGCTGAAATAATCAACAGGGAAACTGATCCGGACCGAACTCCATCCGTTTGAACCGTGTCAGGCGGCGGGCTACCGCATCACCGCGCTCAAGGCCGATCACAGCGCGCCGCTTTCCGTAGTCTACCTCATCGAAAAGGACGGATCGGCCCTGCTGTATTGCCATGATACCGGCCTGCTGCAGGAGGAATCCCTTTCGTATCTGCGCGGCATTCCGACCGTCTTTGACCTTGTTTCCTATGACTGCACCAATGGACTTCTCGAATTGAATAACCGGGGCCACATGGGGCTGACAGGTGCTGCCGCGCTGCGGGAGCACCTGCGGGAGATGGGACGGATTCACGACAAAACGATTCATATCCTGAACCATTTTTCTCACAACGGCCTGGCCGGGTATGACGAGCTGGTCCCCGCCGCGGAAAAGAAAGGATTCGTTGTGGCGTACGACGGCATGACGGTCTCTTTTTGAACAGGCTGAAAAACGGTACGCGCACAAGGCGCGGAATGAATGAAAGCGCGGATCAAGGGCAAAGGGCGGAAGAGAATCCGATTTCAACACAAAGGGCGGCCGGAACCCTCGATTTCCGGCAATCTGCACAAAAAAGAAATTGCGTATTGACGAGCCTGTATTCCTATTATATATTTGAGAAAAAGTCCGAAAGAAGTTTTACCCGAACGGACTGTTGTCCAACCAATACGAAGAAGGAAGGAACTGAGTATGAAAGTAGCAGTTATCGGCTGCGGAAACATTGCGAACAGCGCGCACATTCCGGCCTATATGAAAAATCCGGATGTAGAGATCGCGTATTTCTGCGATATTATTGCGGAACGGGCGGAACGGGCCGTCCTGCAGTACGGCGTGGGAACAGCCATTACCGACTATCGTGAGATTCTGGAAGACGACTCGGTTGAAGCGGTGTCGGTCTGCACGCCGAACAACGTCCACCCGACCATCGCGATCGACTGCCTGAAGGCGGGCAAGAACGTACTCTGCGAAAAGCCCGCGGCCCGCACGTACGCGGAGGCGCTGGAGATGCAGAAGGTTCAGCATGAGACCGGCAAGGTGCTCAACATCGGCGTGGTCAACCGTTTTAACGAAGGCGTGAACCGGATTCGCGAATACATTCAGAACGGCAGCCTTGGCGAGATTTATCAGGTCTACGTCAGCTTCCGCGCGCACCGCAGCATTCCCGGGCTCGGCGGCGCCTTTACGACCAAGGCGATCGCGGGCGGCGGCGTCCTGATCGACTGGGGTGTGCATTATCTGGATATCGTGATGTACTGCTGCGGCGATCCGACCCCGAAAACGGTTTCCGGCGAGGCGTTCTGCAAGCTGGGCCGCGATATGAAAAACTATGTCTACACCAGTATGTGGGCCGGCCCTCCCAAATATGACGGCGTTTACGACGTCGATGACTATGTAACGGGCCTCATCCGTACATCGGGTCCTGTGATTACGCTGAACGGCGCGTGGGCGCAGAACATCGGCGATTCGGAAACCTACATCGACTTTCTTGGCGACAAGGCGGGCATTCGCCTGCACTATGGAAAAGATTTCGATTTCTTCGGAACGGAAAACAAGGCGCTGATTTCCTATACGCCGCAGTTCACGTCCAACAACCATTTTGAAAATGAAATCAACGCCTTCGTCCGCTGCATTCAGACCGGCGAAAAGCTCCCGTCCCACATTGATACCGTTCTTCCGACGG
>CAYUPA010000192.1:0-2042 GCA_964446565.1 uncultured Lachnospiraceae bacterium | reverse complement strand
GGCGCGGATGATGCAGGCGCTTTACGATTCGTCCGAACAGCACAGGGAAATCGTCCTGGAGTAAAACGGAGAGACAGAGCGAAATCGACATGGTAAAAATCGGATTTATTGATTATTATCTGGACGAATGGCACGCGAATAACTACCCGGCATGGATTGAAGAGGAAAGCCGGGGCGAAATGAAGGTTGCCTCGGCATACGGACAGATCGACAGCCCCCTGGGCGGCAGGACAAACGAACAGTGGTGCCGGGATTATGGAATTCAGGAATGCGGATCGATTCCGGAACTCATCCGGCAAAGCGACGTTCTGATTGTCCTTTCGCCCGACAACTGCGAAAAGCACGAAGAACTTTCGAGGGAGGCCTTATCGTCCGGAAAGCTGACCTACGTGGATAAAACCTTCGCCCCTGACATAGCGGCCGCGAAACGAATTTTTGCGGTCGCGCAGGAACACGGAACGCCCTGCTATTCCACCTCGGCGCTGCGCTTTGCGGAAGAATATCAGGATATCGACCGCACGAAAATCAAGGCGATTGAGTGCTGGGGCGCCGGACGGTTTGACACCTACTCCATCCACCAGCTCGAGCCTTTGATGATGCTGATGGGCTGCCCGGCGAAGCGCGTGCAGTATCTGCAGGGCGACAACTGGTATACCTGTCTGATTGAAATGGAGGATGGACGTTTCGGCAGTATTTCCGGCTACGCGGAAGGGTCTCCTTTCGTTACGCACCTTTGCATGAGCGGCAGCAATCGGCTGATCGAGGTGAAATCGGATTTTTTCCGGGCATTCATCCGGGAGCTGATCGAGTTCTTCCGGACCGGACAGGCGCAGGTCCCGCGGGAGGACACCCTGCGCATCATGGCGGTTCGTACGGCCGCCCTCGAGGCGGCGAGGACTCCCGGGGTCTGGGTCGCGGTCCCGGAGATTTAGAGGAGACGCTTCCTGCCTCCGGGATGCCGGAAGGCAATGATCTTACTGTCCGCGGCACTGCTCGTAAGAAAAAAGGAGCCTGAAAAAGGTTCCTTTTTTAATGCGGCAGACGCCCGTTCTTTCTCTCCGTCAGCCCGCCGTATTCCCCCTGAATAAAATCTTCAAATACCGCGATGGATGCTCCGATCAGGGATGGATGTTCCAGCTGCGATGCAAATATGGGGATTTTCTTTCGCGTGATTGTACGGGCGCTCACAAACTCGGCAAGCGGACGTGAAATGCGGTCTTTTGCCTGCGCAATCATACCTCCGATGACGATCGCGGAAGGATCGAAAATATTGCAGAGAGAGATCAGCATTCTGCCGAGATAACCGGTTTCCTCCTGCATCTGCTGAACGCAGTACGGATTCCCGGCGTCGAGTTCCCGCAAAAAGCCGGGCCAGTCCAGGCAGGAACACGGGGAAATTTCACCGCCGCGGACAGCCCGTTCCATTCTTTCGGCCGTGGAAGAAAGAAGACGCGGGATGGAGGCATAGCGTTCGATGCAGCCTCTGTTGCCGCAGTCGCAGGGCCGTCCGTTTCGGTCGATGCTGATATGGCCGAATTCCGCGCCAAGACCGGAAGAGCCTCTAAAGAGCCTGCCGTCAAGGATTATGCCGCCGCCCACGCCTTCGTCCACAAGGATTTCCAGAAAACTGGACTGGGTTCGTCCATAGCCGCAGTACAGTTCCGCGAGCGTCCGGGCCTCGGCGTTGTTAAACACGATGACGGGCAGTGAAAAGCGCTCCCTGAGCAGGGCCCCGATTGGAATATTCTTCCAGCCGAAGAAGTTCGGCGGATTCAGGATCACGCAGTTCTCATAATCGATGGGGCCGGGCGCCACGACGGACAGGCCGACGATCTGCTTGTCCGGGTGCGCGGCGATAAGGTCCGCGATCATTTCCTGCAGCTCATGAAGCATGTGCGCAAGAGTTTCTCCGGGCGGAAAGCGGTACTCCATCCGCGAGACAAGCGAAAATTCCAAATTCGTGAGCGCGACGAAGAGCCCGGAGCGGGTGATATCCACCGCGACGGCGACGAACCGGTTCGGACAAACTTTCAGACGAACAG
>CAYUPA010000191.1:0-4015 GCA_964446565.1 uncultured Lachnospiraceae bacterium | reverse complement strand
TACCCCAAAAGACAGGATTTAGCAAGCCTTTTTGAAATTTGGAAGGGCGGGCGGCTGCTGGGCCGGCGTTCTTCTTACGCGAACGGATATTCCCGGTACAGCCTGTCTTCCCAGCCTGCGCAGTCGCGCGGATCGGCGGCGTACCCGCTCTGCCGGAGCCATACCCGCATCGGAAGAGCGCCATGGTTGTTCCAGCGTCGGTATTCGATGAGGCGGACGGATTGGCCGTCCTCCGTCGTGACGGTAATGGAGCCATCCTCCTGCAGGCGCGGCTCCTCATCGGAAAGAACAGGGTCCATCGCCTCCCAGTTGTCGCCCTCGAGGCAGTAGAGCACAGGACCGTATTTGACGGCGACGCGCCCGTCATCAGCGTGAACCCATGGGTGCGCGGCAACTTTAACCGGTTTTGCCGCATAGCGGATTTCGACAGTGCTTTCGCCGGCCGGAAGATCGACGACCGCATAGCCGCGCTCGACGGTATACGGAAGATTGAGATTAAAATCATGCGCCCATTCCGGAATCCGCAGGCGAAGCTGTTTCGGCGTTCCTGAGGAGGAGATATGGAGATTCTTTCCGGATTCCGCTGAAGTCAGCGTGAGGACCGCATCGCCTATTTTGGCCGTCGCGTCGATGTAAAGGTTGACATAGAGACTGTTCTCTGCCGAGGCAAAAATATAGGAGGGAAGGATTCCGGCGGCTTTTAAGAGCATCGGCGGGCAGCAGGGGCAGGGATGCCACGACCAGCGCTCACGCCCGCCCTTGCTTTCCAGCGGATTTTCATAGGTGTAGCGAACGCCGTCCTCGGAAACGGAGGCCGGCAGAAGGTTGACGATCGTGTTTTCCGCCGTGTCCCAGACCGAAGCCTCGCCCGTAAGCTGGAAAACGGAGACCGCGAAAAAGAGAAGCCCGACGCCGGCGCAGGTTTCAAGATACGCGTCGTTTGGAAGCTCATACTGCTGTCCGAACCGCTCGTTATCACGATGGGCGCCGACCGAGCCGTTGATATGAAGCTTTGTCGTCACTATATCCTGCCAGATCGCAAGAGCGGCCTTCGCAAGCTCCGTATCCCCTGTCGCCATGGCGCAGTCCGCCATGCCGGCATAACAGAGCGTCGCCCGGACCGCGTGGCCGACGGCCTCGCGCTGTTCTCTGGCGGGCCTGTGATCCTGTGCGTATTCCTGCAGAAAGCGCGGAAACTGGTGACGGGTCTCGTTGTCGCCTTTATGATCGTACCAGAACTTCGCGAGGCGAAGATATTCACCGCGCTTCGCGCCAAGTTCCGCAGCCAGAGAAGGCTCTTTTTCAAACAGCTGCTCGAGGGAGATCATCGCCGATTCCGCGAGAGAATGTTCGCAGGCGATGTTCCATTTCGGCGCGTCTCCGATTCGATCCGCCAGATAATTCGCGATTTTGACGGAGCAGGAAAGGAGAGAGGTCTTACCGGTCGACAGGTAGTGATGCACTCCTGCCTCGACAAGGCAGCCGCAGTCGTAAATCTCATGCTGATAGCGGGCGTTTCCGCCATTCAGCCCAAAGACCTGATCCGGCCGTTCCAGCGTATCGAAGGGATGCAGCCAGCCGTCGTCCGACTGGGCGCGGCGGATCGCGTCGATGATGGTATCGAGCTGTTCATCAAGCGCCGGATCGTAGTGCGCGGCCAACAGGTCGCTCACGCCCCGAATGACTTCGCAGATAAGACCGTGATACCAAGGCGGACCGGCATGGCCGCCCCGCTCGCCCCTCGCGACGCGTTCATAATTTTCGATCGCGCCGTCTTTCATAAACTTTTGAAAAATATCCTGTACGGTGACAGTCCGGATTTTCTCCAGGAAAGGAGCGAAAAACGGATCGGTTACAGAAACTTCATGCAGATCGGCGAAGGTTTTGCGTTTCGCCGCACTTAAATCGTCGGCCGTCATGCGGTATTCCCCCTTGTTTGTCAGAAAGTGTAAAAAGCTCAGGTTCAGGCGCATTATAGCATAGGGAGGGTGGAAAGACAAGCCGCGTCTCACAAAATGGTTGACAGCCGCGTTTCGCAAAATGGTTGACAGCTGCATTTCGCAAACGGGTTGACAGCCGCGTTTCGTAAAATGCGGCCCGTCCCTGCGTTTTGCAAAATACCCGCCCGTCTGAGCAAAATGCCCGCCCGCTGTCTGCGTTATTTCGTTCCGAAGAGACGGTCGCCGGCGTCGCCAAGCCCGGGCAGAATATAGCCGTTTTCATTGAGTTCTTTATCGTATCCTACCGTATAGACCTGAATGTCGGGGTGTACGGCTTCAAGCGCCTTGACGCCGATCTCGCAGACGACGAGGCACATGATCTTGATATCCCTGACGCCCAGTGCCTTCATCAGGTTCACCGCGGCGATGAGAGACCCGCCTGTCGCGCACATCGGTTCAGTGATGATGATCGAGCGCTTTTCAATGTCCTTTGGCATCTTGCAGTAGTATTCAACGGGTTCGAGAGTTTTTTCGTTTCGATACAGGCCAATATGGCCGACCTTGGCGGCGGGCATGACCTCCAAAACGCCGTCAACCATGCCGAGGCCGGCGCGCAGAATCGGGATGATGGCAACGGTCTTGCCGGTCAGAATCGGCGATTTCGTCTTTGCGATCGGGGTCTCGATTTCAATTTGCTTAAGCGGGAAATCCCGGGTCACCTCATAGGCCATCAGCATGGCGGTTTCCTTGACAAGGCGGCGGAATTCCTTGGAATTGGTGTTCTTGTCGCGGAGCAAAGTCAGCTTATGCTGCAGCAGCGGGTGATCCAATTTGGTGACAATAGACATAAAACCATCCTCCTTCGGCGTATATGTTATCATTATCATACACTTTCGCCTTTAGCCTGTCAATGATGGATTTTGGCCTTGTAAAACGCGTGAAATCATGGTATAGTGAACACAGCTTAACCTGCGGGCGCAAGTCCGCGCGGAAACGACAGGCCCCCGGAGGACCTGCCGTTGCAGAATGGGGAGGACCTATGGAAAGAGTTTATAATTTTGCGGCGGGGCCCGCGATGCTTCCGGAGCCGGTTCTGGAACAGGCGGCCAGCGAGATGCTGTCGTATGGCGGAAGTGGTATGTCAGTCATGGAAATGACGCATCGCGGACCGCATTTTGAGGGGATTCTGGAAGAAGCCATCGCGGATCTGAAGGATTTGATGCATATTCCGGACGGGTATAAGGTGCTGTTCCTTCAGGGAGGCGCCTCCACGCAGTTTGCGATGGTTCCCATGAACCTGCTCGGCAGGAGCGGAAAGTGCGATCTGATCAATACCGGGCAGTGGTCCAAAAAGGCCATGCAGCAGGCGAAACAGTACGGCAGGGTCAACCTGATCGCT
Organism: uncultured Lachnospiraceae bacterium; assembly: GCA_964446565.1. Classification (GTDB taxonomy): domain Bacteria; phylum Bacillota; class Clostridia; order Lachnospirales; family Bianqueaceae; genus CAYUPA01. Next base: position 676 of record CAYUPA010000191.1, on the reverse strand, counting down.
TCCTCGGAAGACAAAACCTATTCCTACATTCCGGATTTTGATGAAACGAAATTCGACCCGGACGCGGATTATTTTTATATCACGACGAACAATACGATTTACGGCACGCGCTACAGCCGCCTTCCCGAGACGGGAAACGTGCCGCTTGTCGCCGATATGTCGTCCAATATTCTTTCGCAGACGTATGACGTGTCGAAGTTCGGTCTGATTTTCGCCGGCGCGCAGAAGAACATCGGCCCGGCGGGCGTGACGGTTGTGATTATCCGCGAAGACCTGATTCAGGATATCAGCGCGGAACATTCCTCCGTCCTGCCGTTTACGCCCATCATGCTGCAGTATAAGACGCACGCGGACAACAATTCGCTGTATAATACGCCGCCTTCCTATGGCATCTATGTGTGCGGTCTGGTATTTAAATGGCTTAAGAGCATCGGCGGCGTCGAGGCGATTCAAAAGATCAATGAGGATAAGGCGACTCTACTGTATTCCTATCTGGATGAAAGCCGGCTGTTCCACGCGACGGTCGAGGCGCCGCACCGTTCTATTATGAATGTGCCGTTCGTAACCGGCAATAAGGAACTGGACGCGAAATTCGTAAAGGAAGCGACGGCGGCGGGCCTCGTTAATCTTAAGGGACACCGTACGGTCGGCGGTATGCGGGCCAGCATTTATAACG
>CAYUPA010000190.1:0-4040 GCA_964446565.1 uncultured Lachnospiraceae bacterium | reverse complement strand
TGTTGATTTTTTGTCAATAGCCCCCTATAATATTGAGAGGGTATCCGCCGCGCTTTGTAAAAAAACGCTTTTCCAATACTCCAATTCAAACGACAGGAGAAGAAGCCAACCTATGAATAACGGATATTATAAGATTGCAATGCCTGCGAACGAACCAGGCCTCGGGTATCTTCCCGGGTCCGCCGAACGGGCGGCTCTTAAGGCCGAACTTGCCGCGCAGTCCTCTAACGTCATCGAAATTCCTCTGATCATCGGCGGTCAGGAAGTCCGCACAGGGAAGCTCATGGACCTGGTGATGCCTCACGACCACCATCATGTCCTCGCCCGGTATCACATGGCAGGCGAAAAAGAACTGAAAATGGCGGTCGATGCCGCGCTTGGCGCGAAGGCGGAGTGGGAATCCATGCCTTTTGAGCATCGCGCCGGCATTTTCCTGAAGGCGGCCGAACTTCTGACCGGCCCCTGCCGCGCCAGACTCAACGCGGCGACAATGCTCGGACAGAGCAAAACGGTGTTTCAGGCGGAGATTGATTCCGCCTGCGAGCTTGCGGACTTTCTCCGCTTCAATACCTATTTCGCACAGGAAATCTATTCGCAGCAGCCGCAGAATTCCAAGGGCGTCTGGAACCGTCTGGAATACCGTCCGCTGGACGGCTTCGTAATGGCGATCACCCCCTTTAATTTCACATCCATCGGCGGCAATCTGCCGACCGCGCCCGCGATCATGGGCAACGTCGCTCTTTGGAAGCCGTCGTCGACCGCTGTTCTATCCAATTACTACTTTATGCGGATTCTGATGGAGGCGGGCCTGCCCGCCGGCGTAATCAACTTTGTTCCGAGCCGGGGCAGCGATGTCAGCAAATACGTTATAAGCCACAAAAAACTCGCCGGGGTTCACTTTACCGGTTCGACCGCCGTGTTCAAGAGCATCTGGAAGCAGGTCGGCGAGTCCATCGAAGGGTACGAGGCCTATCCGCGTCTGGTCGGCGAAACCGGCGGCAAGGATTTTGTCTTCGCGCATCCTTCGGCCGCCGTCGAACCTCTCGTATCCGCCCTTGTCCGCGGCGCCTTTGAATACCAGGGGCAGAAATGCTCCGCCGCCTCCCGCGCCTTTATCCCCGAAAGCCTTTGGGGGCAGGTAAAGCCCCGCCTTCTCGAAGAGGCCGGAAAGCTAAAGGTGGGCGACGTCGCCGACTTTACCACGATGCTTGGCGCTGTGATCGACAGGGCGTCCTATGAAAATATCAAAAAGTACGTCGAAGAGGCCGCCTCTTCCGGCGACAGTGAAATTCTCTGCGGCTCCATGGATGATTCAAAGGGATATTTCGTCTCCCCGACCGTAATCCAGTGCGCGAATCCTTACGCCAGGACGATGACGGAAGAAATCTTCGGTCCGGTTCTTTCCGTTTATGTCTATCCGGACGACGCGCTTGACGAGACCCTTACCGCATGCTGCGAGGCCTCTCCCTATGCCCTCACAGGCGCCATTTTCGCACAGGATCGCGCCGCGATTCAGCACATGGAAAAGGCGCTTACCTCCGCGGCGGGGAATTTCTACATCAACGATAAGCCTACCGGCGCCGTCGTCGGCCAGCAGCCTTTCGGCGGCGGGAGAGCCTCCGGGACCAACGACAAGGCCGGGAGCATGCTGAATCTGTACCGCTGGACGAGCACGCGCAACATCAAGGAAACGATGGTTCCCACGAGCGCGATTACCTATCCGTACATGACGGAAAAGTAAGGCGCAGGTTTTTCTTCAAGCATCCGGAAACACAAGTCGCAATGCCTTTCCACGCAGCATCCGGAAAAGCAGGGCGCAATGCCTTTCCACGCAGCATCCGGAATAGTTGGGCGCAATGGTTTCCGTCCGTCCCATATAAAAAGGCAGCGGCCCCCGCTCTCCGTAAGGGAGAGAAAGAGGGGCCGCTCTTTTTGCAAAACTGCGCGTGCCGCAGCGTGAAATTACTTAATGAAGATATAGTACAGCAGGAACAGGATCGATACGATCCACATCACCGGAGAAACTTTCTTCGCCTTGCCGGCCAGCGCATTAATCAGCGTATAGGAAATGAATCCGATCGCGATGCCTTCGGAAATACTGTAGGCAAACGGCTTGAAAATCGCGGCAAGATACGCGGGCACCGCTTCGGTCGGCTCCTTGAAATCCACCTTCAGAATGGACTCGACCATCATGAAGCCGACGAAGATCAGCGCCGTCGCCGTCGCGAAGGACGGAATGGCGAGGAAGATCGGGGAGAAGAACAGCGCAATCAGGAACAGTCCTGCCGTGCACAGCGCCGTAAGACCCGTACGGCCGCCGACCGCGACGCCGGAGGCGCTTTCCACAAAGGTCGTCGTCGTTGACGTGCCCAGAACCGCGCCCGCGGAGGTCGCGATCGCGTCGGACAGAAGAGCCTGCTTCAGCCGCGGCAGCCTGCCGTCTTTATCCAGCATATCCGCTTTGCTCGATACGCCGATCAGCGTGCCCAGCGTATCGAAGATATCGACAAACATAAAGGAGAACATCACAATCACAAGGTCGCCAATGAACTTGGCAGTGGACATGCCCCCTGTCATGGCGCTGAAATCAAAGCAGGCGCCGCCGATCGTCCCAAGGCCGGACGGCATGGAAAGGATTCCCGTCGGATACAGAGAATTGAGGCCGGCTTCCGGATTCACCTGGTACCAGCCGACAAGCTGGGCCAACATGCCTAAAATCCAGGTCGCCAGAATTCCGATCAGAAGAGACCCCTTCACTTTGCGGTGCGTGAGAACCGCGATGATAATCACGCCGATGATGCAGAGCGCAGGTCCCGCGCTGGTGATCGAACCCAGCGTAACGCCGGTCGAAGAACTTGGTACCACGATGCCGGCGTTCTGCAGGCCAATGAAGGCGATAAACAGACCGATGCCCGCCGCGATTCCGTGTTTCAGAGTTGTTGGAATCGCGTTGAAGATCGCCTCACGAACCGGAACCACAGACAGGACGATGAAGATGAGACCTTCTAAAAACACGGCGAGCAGCGCCATCTGCCATGTTTTCCCCATACCGAGAACGACGGTATATGTAAGGAACGCGTTCAGCCCCATACCGGGTGCAAGCGCAAACGGGTAATTGGCAAGCAGCGCCATCAGCGTGGTCCCGATGACCGCGGCCAGAGCCGTCGCGGTGAATACTTCGTTGCTCGGCATGCCCGCCTGGCCCAGAATGCTCGGATTGACCGCCAGAATATACGCCATCGTCATAAACGTGGTGATACCGGCGAGGATTTCAGTCTTCACATCCGTTTTGTTTTCTTTCAGCTTGAAAAAATCTGAAGCCATGAAGTGATTTCCCCTTTCCAAAGAGAGATTTTAAATCGTTTTTATCATACATAAAGAAAAGCGGCTTGTCAACCGCTTTTCCCGGAATTGTAAATTTACGTAAATTTGCGTAAATTTTATAAGAACAAAGTGCCTCTTTGTGCACATGCGAATTATTATGATTCCCTAACCCGCCGGAGTTCCACAGACTGGAAAATCCCGATTCAAATTGCTTGATACTGTAACCAGTTATGGGGTATAATGATTATTGTGATTTGTGCGAAACATTATTTCCATAATCGTGATTTAGGAAGAGAGATCGACCGTATGGATGAGAAAAAGATGCTCCCGATCGGGATTGAAGATTTTGAAGAAATGCGCCGCAAGAATTACTACTATGTTGATAAGACCGGCATGATTGCGAATCTCCTTACAGACCAGGCAAAGGTAACCCTTTTCACCCGGCCGCGGCGCTTTGGTAAGTCGCTGAACATGAGCATGCTCTCGCGCTTCTTCTCTCCGGATGGGGACAAGTCGATTTTTGACGGACTTGCGATTTCAAAGGAAAAAGAACTCTGCGAGAAATACATGGGCAAGTATCCCGTGGTTTTTCTAACGCTCAAGGACATTGACGCCCTTGCGTATGATCGAGCGTACCAGATGGCAGTCCATCTGATTGAGGAAACGGCCAATCAGTTTTATTATCTGCTGGAAAGCGAAAAGCTGACAAAACATGA
>CAYUPA010000189.1:0-4078 GCA_964446565.1 uncultured Lachnospiraceae bacterium | reverse complement strand
AACCCGCCTCCTCAGCTTGGGAAGCTGATATTCTACCAATGAACTATGCCCGCGCAAACAAGTATAGGATAGCATATCGCTTTTGAAAAATCAAGCAGAAAATTGGAGGAATTTCCGGGGTAAATATTTCAGAAAATTCTTAAAGTTGTTTTTATAGCGGGATTTGTTTCGAAATATACGTTCTGCCGCCCCGCGCTCAATGCAAAAGGCGCTGCGAAGAAACCCTTTTGGATTCCAGCGCAGCGCCTTTCCATACTTTTGTGATTCAGGAAAAGCAGGACCTTTTGACCCTTCGCCGCGAAACGGCTTAATAGTCTCTGTCAAAATCGAGGATGGTGCCGTTCAGGGCGTTAATCGTATAATCATACTCAATCCCGTTTTTATAGAATTCAATCTCGTACACGGTATATCCATCGTCATGATCCAGCTTCGCCTTCTCAAAATTTACCTCGGATACGGAAAATCCCGCATGCTTGACCGCGATTGATTTTGCCTGATCCACGGTGATATAATCTCCGCCGTAATTCGGATTTGGATTCGTCCATCCGCCGCTTGTTCCGCCATTCGTGCCGCCGGAGCTGCCGTTATTGCCTGTGCTGCCCTGTGAACCGCCGCTCGTGCCGCCGGAGCTGCCGCTGCCTGAATTGCCCTTGGAACTGCCGCTGTTCGTACTGCCGGAACTGCTGCCTGAATTGCCCTTGGAACTGCCGCTGTTCGTACTGCCGGAGCTGCCGCTCTGGTTTGTACCGCGTTCGTGTGCGTCGAGCGGCTCAATGCTCCTGCTGTAAATTCTGCCGCTTTGCGCCTCGATCTCATACTCGTATTCCATCGTCGCCGAAAAGAACTCGATCTCGTATACCTGTATTCCGTCATCGTAATCCTTCTGCACTCTGCCAAAGGTTACGTCAGACGCGGACAACCCCGCGTCGCTGAGCGCGGTCGCTTTCGCCTCGTCCATCGCGGCCGTATCGTTTGTCACGGATCCCTGTGAGCCGGACTGGGACGTCTGCTCTTCGTTAGCCGCGCTGCTGTCCGCAGAGGCCGGAGGGGTCGGCATCTCTTCGCGGACTTTGCTGTAAATACGGCCTGTCCCGGCGTCGATCTCGTACTCGTACAGCATGGTATCCGTATGGAACTGGACAGTGTATACCAAAAGCTGATCGTCCGTACTCAGATCCTGCTTCGTCAACGTCACCTCGGACCCTGTGAGACCGGCGTCCTTAAGAGCTGTCTGCTGCGCCTCATCCGCTGTGATCTTCGCAGCGGTGCTGTCATTGGCTGTACTTTCATTGCCGGCGCTGTCATTGGCTCCGCCTTCATTGACCGCGCTTTCATTGGCTGCGCTGTCATTGGCTGCGCTGTCATTGGCCGCGCCTTCATTGGCTCCGCTTTCATTGTCTGCGTTTCCATTGCCGGCGCCTTCATTGCCCGCGCTTTCCATCATCATCTGCGATTCTTTTTTAACGATGGAGCCGTCGGAGGCTTTAATCCAGTATTTGTACCTCGATCCGTTCGCCGTAAAATCGACCTCATAAATAAACTGGCCATGCTCGAATTCGAATTCCGTATGCGCATCCTTAACGGAAACCGGGTCGACTCCGACGTCCGCAAACGCGAAATTCTGCGCATTGTCCGCTCCGATGGAAGTGCTCTTTGCCACCGCGCCCGCCGCGAAGACCGTACATGTGCTGATCAGGACCACAGCCGCCACGATGCAGCAGATGGTAATTACACTTTTTTTCGGCGTTGAAAACAAATTTTTAATTTTACCCATGTTCATCTCTCCTATGTTGTATGATTGTTTTGTAAGGTTTTTTGTTCCCCCTCAATATGGCTACAGAATACAGGCAAAAGATTAAAGGAACATTAGAAAAAAGAAAAAATCAAAAAATCACCGAAAAAATACTTCCTTTTCCGAGTTCGCTGCGCACCGTGATTGTCCCGCCGTGAAAACGGGCAATCTCACTTGCCATGGAAAGTCCGAGGCCCGCGCCGCTGCCGGAGCGCGAACTGTCCACCTGATAAAAGCGGCGGAATATTTTTTCCTGCTCCTCCTCCGCAATCCCGATTCCGTCATCTTCTACCGAGAGGACGGTGTTATTTCCCTCCTTCTTCAGATTCACACGGATATGCCCGTCCGGCCTGCCATACCGGTAGGCGTTGGTAATCAGATTGCCGAGAAGGTGCGAAAGAAGCTCCCTGTTTCCTGTTATAACAAGACCCGGCTCCGTTTCCCATTCCAGGGTGATGCCGTTCTCCCGAATCAGCGCCATCTCCCCGCAAACCGAAGAGACCAGTTCCGTAAGATCGACCGCTTCCTTCTTATAACGGTCGGATCCGCTTTCCAGCCGTGAAAAATCCAGCATATCGTTAATCAGCTTCGCAAGCCGCCGGCTCTGTCTCTTCACGACGCGAAAGGCGCTCTCGTACTCCTCCGTGCTGCGCGGTTTTTCAAGAGAATATTCGCACTGCGCAGTGATAACGGCAAGAGGCGTCCTGAGTTCATGGGAAGCGTCCGAAATAAACTGACGCTGCGCCTCAAAAGCGGCGTCCAGTTTCGCAAACGTATCGTTAAACGCACAGGCAAGCTGCGAGAGCTCATCCCGTCCTCCTTTGAGTTCAATCCTTTTTTTCAGGTCGTTGCTTTCTCCGATCTGCAGGGCGGTTTCCGAAATTTTCTGGATAGGCTTCAGCATCCGCTTTACGATGTAGTAGCCGCCGGCGCACGAAAGCAGGACGAGAATCGGCATAAGAATCAAAGAAACGCGGGTAATCGTGTTGATCTGCACCGCGCCCTGATTCTTCGAAACCACGCCGCGGATCCAAAGGCCGTCCAGCCCTTTGGCGACGAGCCTGCGGTCGAAAACATAATAGCGAACGCCGTCCACGTCCAGATTCTGAATCTTCGAGTCAGAGAACGCAAGGTTCCGGGTCGCGTTTGAAATCGGGTTTTCCCCGTAGAGCAGCGTATTGTCCGAATTGTAGAGCGCGGTATACACTCCGTTGATCTCATCCAGAAAATCATCGTTGATTTCCAGATAACCGGATTCAAACTGCAGAAACCGCCGGGTATCCCGTTCCGGGTCCAAATCCTCCAGACTGGAATAAAAATGGATCTCGTCATAATTGCTGACGACGGTCTCCGTCAGATTGTCCCGGATCGTCTTTAACAAAATCTGATCGCTGATCGAAAGAACCGTCACATAGGTCAGACACACGACGAGCAGCAGGGCGCCTGAAAACCAGAGCGTGATCTTAGCCCGTAAGGATAACCGTTTCACGCTGTCTCCTCCCGCAGGACGTACCCTCTGCCGCGGATCGTATGGATCAGCCTGACAGGAGAATCGCTGTCGATCTTTTTGCGAAGATAGCTGATATAGACGTCCACCACGTTTGTACCGCCCTCGTAATCGTAATTCCAGATATGGTCCTCGATTTGTTCTCTGGAAAGCACGATCCCCTGATTATTCATCAAATATTCCAGCAGCGCATACTCCTTCGCGGACAGGCGAATCGGCCGCCCGCCGCGCTCTACGGCATGGGTTGCGCAGTCGAGCGTCAAATCGGCGATTTGCAGGACATTGCTGATTCGGCCAAACGAGGTCCGCGTCATGGCGCGAAGGCGGGCGGACAGTTCATCAAAGGAAAAAGGCTTAATCAGGTAATCGTTCGCCCCGCTGTCCAGCCCCTTCACCCGGTCCTCGACCGCGTCCCTTGCCGTAAGAATCAAAACCGGCGTCGTCTTCCCCGTGCCGCGCAGCCTCCTTAAAACAGTCAGGCCGTCTGCCCTGGGCATCATCAGATCAAGAATGATCGCATCGTACTCTGTGCAGTCCAGAATTTCCAGAGCTTCTTCCCCGTCAAAACAACTGTCCACGCTGTATCCGTCAGACGTGAGCTTCTGCACGATGATTTGATTTAAGTCTCTTTCGTCTTCGGCAAGCAAAATTCGCATGGAACCTGCTCCTCTCCATATTTGAACTTTCGCCTTTTGTCGCTTGGGTTTTCGCCGTTTGCCGTTTGGGTTTTCGCCGTTTGGCATTTCATTTGTCTCGTCCCGCGTCTTTGATGGAACCTG
>CAYUPA010000188.1:0-4166 GCA_964446565.1 uncultured Lachnospiraceae bacterium | reverse complement strand
TCTGGAAGACACCGTCCGCAGGGCGACGAAGCGAATCCGCAGCTTTCCGGCGCTCGTCATGTACGGAGCCGGCAATGAATCGTCGTGCGTGGCAGACAGGATATTAGCGCCAATATTGGTGATAACGGCGCGATGATTTTGAATTTATTGCAAAGCACTTGAATCCTTCTGTGTTTTGCAGTATAATAATAAAGAAAAGGAACTACCGATAGACAGTTAGCCCTACTAACTAAACAGAACAGAAAAGCCGCTCAGTTATGCAGGACGTGGGTGATTACTTCTGTGTCTAATTTCTATTTTACCAATAGTGTAACCTAAGCTAAAGCATGTTAAAGCAAAAAGTAATACAGCTATCAGGCTTAAATGTCCATGGGCACAGCCCCCTTTCACTCAGAAAGGGCTAACCGCCTGCGGTAGTTCCTGCGAGTATTATGAATCGGCTGAACTGGCAGCTGCTGACATAAAACGAATTGGAGGAGATTTACAGGAGATTTACGAAATTGATGAAAAACGTAAAATTCCAAATTACGTCAAGGTCACGCTTGACACATACAGGAAAAAAGAATAAGCTTGTAACCGGATTACTCCCGGTCGCAGGCTTATTTTTAATGCCGCGGGCAGGAAATGCCGCTAAACAGGAAATGCCGCGGGCAGGGAAAGCGCGAAACGCGGATCAATCCGCAGCGCATCTTTTTATCCCAACATTTTCAGACCTTTCTCAATGCAGGCCTGCGCAAAGTGAAAAAATCTGATATTCTGCATAAAATGGCAAAATCTTATGTCCTGCGTGGGATGACAAAATTCTGGTTCCGGTTTATCCGGGTTAGGAGGATGAAAGTTGAAACTAACGATTCTCGCTGAAAAAGCATATCTGGCGCTGCCCTTTGGCAGCATCGCCGCCTCGTCCCGCGTTCTGCGCATCTATCGTGACGGCGTTTTACAAGACGACATCCGGGTGCGGCTCGACTATGAGGCGCCGCAGTTCACAGCGTATTATCCGCTTTCCCGCTATAAAGGGCAGCGTTTGACACTGGAAATTTCGCCCGATATGGAACTGCGGGACATACAGACGGATCAGGCGGATTTTTCGGAGGCGGACCGCTATCCCTTCCGGCCGGAATGGCATTTTACCGCCCGGCTCGGCTGGCATAACGATCCAAACGGTCTCGTGCGGTACGTCTCGCCTGTCACCGGCAAAACGTGCTACCATCTCTTTTATCAATACAATCCCTATGACACCGTGTGGAACAATATGCACTGGGGCCATGCGGTCAGTTCCGACCTTCTGAACTGGGAACGCCTTCCGATCGCGCTTTTCCCCGACGCGGAAGGAACGATGTTCTCCGGCAGCGCGATTGTTGACAAGGGAAACCGCTCCGGCCTGAAGGAAGGCGATGAGGATGTCATTTTGCTTTACTATACCAGCGCCGGCGGCACAAACGATATTTCACGGGGGAAGGATTTCACGCAGACGCTTGCGTATTCCACGGACGGAGGCTGCACATTCCGCAAATATGCTAAGAATCCGATTCTGCCGACTCTTGCGAAGGGAAATCGCGATCCGAAGGTGGTTTGGAGCGAGGAGGCCCGGTGTTATATCATGGCCTTGTTTTTGACGTACGAGGAAGGATATGCGCTGTTCCGCTCCGACGATCTGCTCCATTGGGAAATGCTGCAGACTCTTCGCCTTGAAGGCGACGGGGAATGTCCGGATTTGTATCCGCTCTGTGTGAACGGGAATCCCGACGACGTTAAATGGGTTTTTAACGGCGCGAAGTATTACTACCATGTCTGCGAATGGGACGGACAGCGGTTCCGTCCTGTGCAGCCGATGCAAAAGCTGAATTACAGCCCTGATTTTTACGCGGCGCAGACATTTTCCAACGTCCCGGACGGGCGGCGTATCGGTATGGCATGGGAACGAAATATCGAGTTTCCCAGTCCGGCCCCGTTTTCCTCGCAGATGAGCATCCCTTATGAATTAACGCTGAAAAAGACAGGCGATCGCTATTTCCTGTGCGCGCTGCCCGTTAAGGAAATCGCCGCCGTCTGTGAGGACGGCGGCAGCTGCGGCCCGTTCCTTGTCGGACCGGAACGGGAATTTGAGATGGCGCTCACGAAAGGCGCCTGTGATATTTCTTTTTCGCTGGGAGACGGGGAGTCGGGTCCCATTCAGATTGAACTGTTCGGGCACCGGATCGATGTCGATCCGCAGGAGAACGCAGTGACATTCGGCAGAAAGGACGCGCGGCTTCGGATGCCCTTCTCCGCAAGCGGCGCGGAAAAATCGCTGCGCATTGTGGCGGACCGGTGCAGCATGGAACTGTTTACGGATGGCGGCACTTCGGTCATGACGGTTTCCGCCGTGTGCGACTATAACCTCTGCCGCCTTCGAATCACGGCCGAACGGCCGGTGCGCATTGAAAATCTGGTTGTTCGCGCATCCCGTGCGCAGGGAAACCGCTGATTCGCCAGTACCTGCCGGAGCCCTTTATTCATTCAGAAAAATCGGATTTGTCCAGGCGTAGCGGCCTTCGGAGTCGATGACAACGGCGCGGATGTAGTCATAGGCTCCCTTCAGATTCAGTTCGGCCTGCGTGAGAAGCTCCCCTTCTTCCGGACGCCGGATCGCGGTTGGATGCTTATCGCAGTGGAAGCGGATTTTGGCGGCGGGGGAGCATTTCACGACGGCGTTTCCACTGTCGTCAACATAAAAATCATAGATTTCAGGCCCGCAGGACGCATAGAAGGATCCCTCCTTAAGAGCCTGCAAAATAGAGTCGACGTTGTTTTCGGCCCGGACTCGGACCCATCCGTTGCAGTGCTGCGACATGGCGTGGCCATCATCGGTCGCCGCGCCATAGATTTTGATTCCCTGCCCGAGAAGCTCATCCCAGTAGGAGGCGTCATTGTCCATATCACACCCTAAGGCGCAGCCGCTGTTCCAGATTTCCATCGCGAAATTGCCCTTTAACTTTTCGAAATAGCGGGCCGGGGTCGAACTCCATTCCGGATGGCAGTACAGGGTCAGATTGCCTTTTTCATGAATCCGGTCCAGATAGGACTGAAACTCCTCCTGCGTGCGGGCAGTGCCGGAGAGCGGCTTCTCGTCCTGCGTGTAGCCGTTTTTATCGGGCGACTGCGGTCCAATGCATACGATGTGGTAGCAGCGGAAGCCGTTTTCGGTTTCAAAGGTATCGTCGAATTCCATGCCGGGCACGATGGTGATCGGCGTTTCCGGCGCGAAATTTTTGAAGTTGTAGTTCCGATGGTCGGTCAGAGCCAGAAAGTCATAACCGTTGGCATAATGCAGCCGGATGACCTCTTCCGGAGTCCCTTGTCCGTCCGACCGCGTCGTGTGGCAGTGGAGACCGCCTTTCAGCATCTTTTCGGTACCGGAAAAAGCAGATTGTCGCTTCATCAATGTTTCCTCCTCGGATAATTGTTCAGGGAATCGCTCCTGGCGAATTGCCCTGTGAATGAAACTGCCCAGATTATACCTTTACGGTCCGAAAAAAGCAAGCCGGTTTTCGGATAAAAATGGAGCTGAAGCCGGATAAAGCGGGGATAAACCTGCCGGATAAATGGAGCTAAAACCGCCAGATAAAGCAGGGATAAAAACGCGGTCCGGCCTTTCCTTATCCATTCATTACGGCTTCAATTTCCTCGATACTCCGCGGAATCGCGGCGGAAAGATTTTCGCAGCCGGTCTCGGTAACGAGACAGTCGTCTTCCAGCCGGAACCCGATTCCCCATTCTTCCGCATAGATTCCGATATCGACGCAGAAGACCATACCCGGCGCGATGATAAGCTCCGGGTGGAGGTTTACGACATCGTGCACGTCGTAGCCAATATGATGAGCGCCGCCGTGCCACATATATTTATGGATATCGTCATAGGAATCGAGAAGGCCAACCGAGCGCAGCTGTTCAAAATTGTACTCGCGGATCAGACGGTCCACATCGTACATTCGCATACCGGGGCGGATGAGGCGGAACATATGGTTCGACGTATTGTACGCGCAGGTATACAGGAGGCGCTGTTTCTCCGAAAAACGGCCGTTTGCCGGCCATCCGCGGGAAACGTCGACGATCATGTTGTCCCAGCAGGCGCCGACGTCGTTTAAGATTATGTCGCCGTCTTTGGCCTGTCCGGTATACGAGTA
>CAYUPA010000187.1:0-4172 GCA_964446565.1 uncultured Lachnospiraceae bacterium | reverse complement strand
CAGATCCCAGGGATTTCATCCGGGAGATGGCCGACGCGCTTCATCCAGCGGGCATGCGCTTTCGGGTCACGCAGGTAAGGGATGTTTCTCCTACCGCCAGAACCTACCGCCTGGAAAGTACGGACGGGCACATTCCCGTCTTCCAGAGCGGACAATATCTGAACCTGCGGCTGCAAATCGGGGAGAGTCTTCTCACCCGTCCCTATTCGATCTCCTCAGCGCCATTCGAGGCCGCGGGAGAACATCCTTTTGTGGAGTTTACCGTCAGGCGGAACGGGAACTGTTTTGTGCCGGATCACCTTTTTGAGCAGGTGAAGGAGGGAGACGAGCTGGAGGGGAATATGCCCTTCGGCAATTTCTACTGGGAGCCCCTCCGGGACACGAAAAACATTGTGGCGCTGGCCGGCGGAAGCGGTGTCACCCCCTTTGTCTCCATGGCCAAAGAGATTGCCGGCGGGAAAATGAAAGGGTGCCGTCTGACGCTCCTCTTCGGTTCCGTCAAGTCCTCGGACATCATTTGCAGGCGGGAACTCGACGAACTGGAAAAGGCGTGCCCCGATGTAAAAGTGATTCACGTCCTCTCCGATGAACCCTCCTGGCCGGGCGAAAAAGGCTTTCTGACGAAAGAGATTATTGAAAAATACAGCGGAGAGGAACCCACGTTCTTTTTCTGCGGACCCTTCGCCATGTATGATTTTGTCCGGAAAGCGCTCATTGAAACGGGCATTCCCGGCCGCCGCTTCCGGCATGACGTGATCGGCAATCCCCCGGTGACGACGATGCCCGGTTATCCGAAGGGAGCGGAGGAGAAAACGTACCGGATCACCGTTTCGCGAGGTCTCCGGAAAGATATAATCCAGGCTTCGGGCGCGGAGAGCGTCGCCGTTGCGCTGGAGAGAGCCGCGATTCCGATCGATACGCATTGCCGCAACGGGGAATGCGGTTTCTGCCGGAGTCAGCTTTTGAAAGGCGACATTTTTGTTTCGCCATACGGCGACGGCCGCCGGGAGATGGACAAAGAGATGGGGTGGTTTCATCCCTGCGCCTCCTGGCCGCTGAGCGACCTCGCCATCAAGATTCCCATTCTGTAAATCCGATCAGGACAAAGGAGAACTGCGATGAGCAATCGTACATATACCGTCCACGGACCGAAAAAACTGGTGGCCGGTATCCTGGATAAAAATTTTCAAAAGAAGATCGGCGGCGCCTATGCGGATCGGGAGGAGGCAGTCTTTCTGGAAAAGGAAGTGCAATGGCTCGGCGCCGCGCACATGATCTATGTCGCGGTGCTGGAAACCATTCACAGCCTTTACGGGGGATTGATGGACTACGGTTATATCCGTCTTGTCGCACAATGGCTGCAAAAGAGAGATATCCGGGTTGTCAATGAGGAGACCATTCTCATGGCCGAGAAAGATATCCTGCCTGCCGAAAATTACGGTCAGCTTCTCGACAAGATCAAGCCTCTCATGCCGAAGCAATAAGGAGGAAACCGCTATGTCTGCAATCAAACTTGAAGTTGAAAAAAGGGCGCAGGCCAAAATCGATACAGCGCTTTGCGTCAACTGCGGCACCTGCCGGACGCTCTGTCCGACGGAAGCGATCATCGAGCATCAGCGCCTGATCTGTCACATCTGCCCGAACTGCGAAGGCGTATGCAACTTTGACAAAGGGTGGGATCAGATCAAATTCCATTTTGAGTCGCGGGAATACGCCAAAGAAATCGCCTGTTCGATCGGCTGTCCGATCGGCATCATCCCGGAAGGTTATGTCAACCTCGTCGCGCAGGATGATATTGACGGCGCCTACAAGCTGATCAAAGACAAAAACCCGCTCTCCACGATCTGCGCCTCCATCTGCTCTCATCCCTGTCAGGATCAGTGCAAGCGCGGAACGCTTATGGATGAACCCATCAAGATCCGCGCGCTCAAAAAGTACGTCATGGAGAACGCGCGCCATCCGAAGCAGCGTTTCCGTATGAAATACGACAAGCGGATCGCGGTGGTCGGCGGCGGACCCGCCGGTATTACCGCCGCGTTTGATCTGGCGAAACTTGGTTATCCCGTGACGATCTTTGAAAAAGACGGCACGCTCGGCGGCGCGATGAACTGGGGCGTTCCCGGTTTCCGGCTGGATAAAAAAATGATGCGCGAGGAAATCGACGAACTGATCGATGGAGGCGTCCGGGTGGTGACCGGCACGAAAATCACGGATCTACAGGCACTGCTAAAAGAAGGCTACGCGGCGGTGATCGTCGCGATCGGCTCCTCGGAGGGCAGAAAGCTCGGGATTCCCGGCGCGGATGCCGGCATGGTCTATGACGCCGTGGAGGTGATGCGTGCCTTCAACAGCGGTTCCTCCGTAAAACTGGGACAGAACGCTGTTGTGATCGGCGCCGGATCCGTCGCGCTCGATACGGCGCGAAGCCTGATGCGGGCGGGCGTTCACGCCGAGTGCTATTGCGTGGAAGACCGGGAACATATCACGGCGCCCGCGGAGGAAGTGGAGGACGCTCTTTCCGAGGGAATTGCCGTTACCGCGGCGGCCAGTCCCGTCGCGGTCAAAACAAAGAACGGCACGGTTTGCGGCATCACCTTCCGGAAGGTTCTGGAGCTGAATACCGCGGGCGGCCGGTTTGAAATCGTCACGCAGGACGGCTCGGATTTTGACGTCGCCTGTGATACCGTGGTTTTCGCGACCGGTCAGAAGACGGACGCGGCGGGCATGGGCTTGAAGACGCTGCCCAACGGAAAAATCGAAGTACGGGACAACGGCATGACGAGTCAGGAGAAAATCTTTGCCTGCGGAGACGCGACGGGCCGAAGCGTCAATGTCATCACGGCGATGGCGGACGGCCGGAAAGCGGCTCTCGCGGCGGACAACATGATCTGGAACCGGGAACTGAAATCCAGAGTGGAACACGAACTTCATACTTCTCCGGAAAGCGAAATTCTCTATCCGGTGCGTTTTGAACGTATCATGCCGGTTGCGGTGCGGAAAATCAGAAGCGGCGCGCCCGGGACGCCGCCGGAAAAACCGGTCGTCGATGTGCATACGCTGTTCGCGGAAATCCCGGCGGAGCGAAAAGTCGGAAAAGTCGCCGTCGTCGGCGCCGGTATCACCGGCCTCCGGAAGGCGATCGCGTATCGTGACGCCGGAAATGACGTGACGGTTTTCGAACGGTATTTTTCACCGGGAGGCTCCCTGCGTTATCTCTATTCGCAAAAATATGTGGATAAGGAGCTTCTGGCGAAGGTCATTGACGAAAAGATTCAGGGAATCAAGGTGAACTACGGCTCGACGGTGGGAATCCATCCGAGGCTCAACGTGCTTCTCCGGGAATATGACAAGGTGGTTCTCGCGATCGGAAACGACGTCGGCGCTTTTCCGGATGTTCCCGGCGCGCAGGGGGAATCCTGTTTCCGCTCCATCGATCTCATGAGGGAACTGGCGAACGGAGAACACGAAAAATTCCTGCATGACAACATTGTCGTCTGCGGAAGCGGCAGTCACGCCGTCGATACAGCCCGCGCTATCCGGGCGCTCGGGAAAAAAGTGACGCTCGTGTCGCCGGAGGACGCCGCGCACAAAAAAGCGGGTGACCGGGAATACGCGCTTCTCAAAAAAGAGGGCATTGACGTACACTTCGGCGCGGCATTAAAAGCTGTTGTGTCGGATTTCATTTATGTAAGCGGAGCGGATTTTCAGAAAGCGGACGGCACGGTTCTGCATCTGGCATGCGACGGGCTGGTCTACGCCGACGTGTTCCGCGCCGATGACTACCTGCTTCAAACGAAAAACGGCCTTGTCGTAACAGACGGACAGGCGAATTTTGGCAACGTGGAGATCTGCTATGACACCGCTCCGGAAGAGATCCGTCCGGCGGAAGAGTACACCTTTGTTCCCAGCGACATTCCGCGGGCGGCGGCTCCCGCGTTTATTGACAGCGAGGCGACATTTACCAGGGAAGAGGCCGTGCGCGAGGCGAGACGCTGCATGAAATGCGGTTACGAAGAGTCCCTTTCCGACAAATGTATCGGCTGCGGAATCTGCGCGGCAAACTGCCCGGTGAACGCCATCACCATGATCCGCGCCGAGGGGTAAACTCTGAAAGTCCCGTTTCAAGAGCCGCAAACGCGGAGCAATCCGGGAACTTTCCTTCATGGTGTTGC
>CAYUPA010000186.1:0-4176 GCA_964446565.1 uncultured Lachnospiraceae bacterium | reverse complement strand
ATGATCTCCGGGTTTTCGATGATATGAGGATCGGCGACCAGAAAACCGGGAACATCCGTCCAGTTTTCATACACATCCGCCAGAATGGCGCGCGCCGCAAGCGAACCCGTCACGTCCGAACCGCCGCGGCTGAAGGTTTTTACGATGTGATCCTTTGTCGCGCCGTAAAAACCGGGAATCACGGCCCGTTCCGCGCCGCTCAGGCGCTGTTTCAGCAGCTGGTTTGTTTCGTCCGCTATCAGGTTTCCCTCCTCGTCAAAACGAATGACATCTGCGGCGTCGATGAATTCGCAGCCAAGGTATTTCGCCAGAACAAGCCCGTTCAGGTATTCGCCGCGGGAGGCCGCGAAATCCTTTCCGGAATCCGTTTTTGCGTCCTGCAAAAGGGCCTCGTGAATGGCGGCAAATTCCTCCTCAAGGGAAATGGAGAGCGAAAGCCCTTCGACGATCTCCTGATAGCGGGTTTTTATGGCCGAAAATACCTCGTCAAAGGGTTCGCCGTCCTTTGCGAGTTCATAACACCGGTAGAGCAGGTCCGTAACCTTGGCATCGCCGTCAAAGCGTTTGCCCGGCGCGGAAGGGATGACATAGCGTCTCGAAGGGTCCGCCTTAAGAATCGAAGCGACCTTTTGAAACTGCGCGGCGCTTGCGAGCGAGCTTCCGCCGAATTTTACAACTTTATTCATGGAAAGAGAGCCTCCGTGTATCCTTTTGTAAAAACAAAGCGCGTTACTTCTTTACTTTAATTTCGGCTAACGAGCAGGGTTCGATTTCAAACGCGATTCGGCAGCCGTCTACCGCAATCGAACCCGGGAGCTTCTTTTCAAACAGATTAACAAAAGCCGCTTCGCGAACCGTTTCGTTCATCGTGACCGTCACCGTATCTTTTTTCCCCTCGGTTTCATAAAAGCGCAGACAGACGCTGCCATCGTTTTCGGGCAGAACCGCGGACAGCACCGTGCTTGTTGAATCCACTTGCAGCAGACTGTTTTTCAGCGGCAGCGTTCCGGCATGGCAAGTCGCGGGCTGATAAAACACCGCGCGGCTGCAGGAGGCAGCAAGCTGTTTCGCTTCCCTGGGCGACGGACTGCAGAACCCGAGCCAGAGCGTGATCGTATGTTTTCCCCGCTCCGGATACGGGTCCGGGTTGACCGCGCTGTTAATCAAACTCAGCGCCAGCCGGTTATCCGCCCCGCGGTAGCCGTACTTGCTGTCGCTGATCAGAATGGCGCCTTTTTCCTCTCCGCGCAGCGCGAGGCCGTACATGAGCCCCGGTACATCGTTACGCAGTTCCTTCCGTTTAACCGCGCCGGCGGGCACATCGTACAGATACTCTTTTGCCGGGTAGGACAGCGGAATCCGGTAGTCCAGAAGAGGAACCGTTTCCGAACCGGTTTCGTGCCAGTCGATCTGAAGGTCCATTCGTAAAACAGGCTGATCCTTGTCCAGACTGTAGAGCACCGTCATTCTGGAATCTGCGGCCGTGTATTCCGCCTTTACGCTGGTCCGCAGCGGCCCGTTCAGCGCGGGCTTCAGTTCAACGCAGCGGTCCACAGGCAATTCCCGTATATAGCGCCCGATGTTCCACGCGCTCATGGGGTGCCGCTCCGTTTCAATACAGGTCAGTCCCGCGCTTTCGCCGGCCCTGATCATTTCATTCCCGGTTTCCTTATCGACGAGGGAGAGTATCCGCCCGGTCTGCGGGCACAGTGTCACGGACAGGCGATCGTTTTCAAGAAGGTACGGGTCGAAAGGACGGGCGACGCGGTCCTGTTCTTTCTGATAGAGGTAGACCGGGTACTCGGTCGCTTCCCTTTCGGAAAGCACGACCGTCGTGTAGCCGCAGGCAGGAACAACCGCTTCCGCAAGAACGCGGACGTATTTATGGTCCCAGTAGGTCTGCAAAGTCGTATCCATGAGCTGAAATGCAATTGGGTTTCCGTTGGAATCCGTCATGGCAAGACGTTTCAGATCGCCGGTCCAGTCCCAAACCGTAAGCTCCGCGATTTGCCGGCGCTCCCACGGCAGCGTGTTAAAAATATGGAAGATGCGCGTGAGTCCGCTTCCGCGCTCGGGACTGGGAACGCCGGTGAAGTTTTGAATGCCGTAGCCGGCTCCCGCGCCTTCCGACTGGCTGTCCGACAGACTGTCCGAGATGCTGCCCGACAGGCTGTCCGACAGGCTGTCCGACAGACTGTCCGGGATGCTGTCCGACTGGCTGCCCGGGACGCTGTCCGACAAACTGTCCGGGACGCGGGATAAGCTGTCTGACAGATTATCCGATAAATTGTCCGGCAGGCTGCCGTCCGTGCCAATGGCCATCGGAATGGACGAGGTGTCAATCCTTTGTCCGATCGAACGCATCGCGTTCTGCAGCTGCGTATTCGCGGTTGCCATGGACGTCTGATACAGACCCATCGCGTATTCGCGCGAATCCTGCACGCAGGAGCCTGTCAGGATATCGTGAAAGTGCGTAAACAGCACGTCCCGCCACGCTTTTTTCATTTTTTCTTCCGCAAAGGGGAACCCCGTCATGTTTCCGGCCATCGCACAGAGCGTTTCCGCATCCAAAAGCTGGGCCTCGAGACGCCGGTTCCCTCTTTTAATGCGGCTTTGCGTCGTGTAGCAGCCCGGCGAGAAGTAATTAAGCTCCTCGTCCACAACCGGCAGCTCATCCCACACGGCTTCCGCTTCTTTGAAGAACTGGTGCAGCGTACCGAACCGGATTGTTGGATAAACCGGCCATGTCATCATTTCAAGCGCCTGTTCCACATCCCGGCGGGTCGGCCCGCCGCCGTGATCGCCAACGCCGTAAACCACAAGACCTGTGCGAAGTCCGTGACAGCGGTCTGCGATTTCCGGAAGCCCGGCTGCGCATTGCGGCGTAATGCCGCCGTTGTACCAGTCAGGCTCCCGGTAGGCCAGCACTTCTTTTCCGGACGGCGCTCTATAACGGTACAGGATATCCTCTCTTGCGCTGCCGCGGCAGTGATAGTAATATTTTACATCGCCGAACCGGTTGATTTCCGGTATGTGCGCGCTGTGGCCGAACGTATCCGGAGAAAAATCGACGTTCAGTTCTTTGACGCCCCAAACCTCCTGCAGATACTCTTTTGTGTACTGAATATGGCGCAGTAGGGATTCGCCGTCCGGCATGTTTTTGTCGGTTTCGACCCACGCAGCCGCCGTGACTTCCCAGCGTCCCTCCGCGATTCGGGCTTTGATTTCCTCCATCATCGCAGGGTCATAGTCCTCGACGATTTTATAAACGGCGCCCTGCGACTGCGAATAGCAGAAATCCGGATACTGGTCCATGATGTTCAGAATGGTGCGGAATGTCGCGAGCACCACAGCGACCGTTTCGTTAAAACTCCACATCCAGTTCATGTCGATGTGCGAGTGGGCCGCCAGAATCAATTTATAGCTTCGGGCCTCTTCCGTAAGAGGAGCCAGAAGGGCTTCGGCCTTCCGGCAGGCCTGATTCGTAAGGACGCCCTCGGACGCAAGCCTGTCAAGCAGGAAGTCAAGCGCGCTTTCGATCGCTTCGTCGAACCGGTTTCCATTTTTCTCCGAAAGGTGAAGCGCAAATTCGAGTTCGCTGAGAATCCGGATATTCGCCCGATTTGGGCGCGTGATATGCGCCTGTTCTTCCATGGGCATTCCCATGGTAAACTCGAAACCGTCCTTCTCGCGGTTGCCTCCGATCGAGGTCTTGAGCCTGATAAATTTGCCGGCAATCGTCATAGCGTCAGTTCCTCCTGTTTTGATATGCTCATCAGTATACAATATTGACGGAGTTTGAAGCGAAGCTTCAAACTCGGATAGCACCACAGTTTCTTGAATTCAGTATTATGTAACGGTGGATCGAATCACAATAACGGCGGAGTTTGAAGCGAAGCTTCAAACTCGGATAGCACCACAGTTTCTTGAATTCAGTATTACGTAATGGTGCTATTATAAACTTTCACTGCGGGAAATTCAATATCCGTATCTTTTTTATACATCCGGGATGCTGCAGACCGAAAGGATTCTCCGCTCTGGCGCCGTACTGTCTTCCCGGTAAACCTGCCGAGATCTGCCATACCTGAGAAAGCAAGTCATTATAAACAAAAAAGGAGTCTCAAACGGCTCCTTTTTGCTTCACAAGCGCCAACTCAGGCTAAACCGCTCGCATAG
>CAYUPA010000185.1:0-4252 GCA_964446565.1 uncultured Lachnospiraceae bacterium | reverse complement strand
AGGACGACGGCAGTCTTCTGATTTACAGAGCGGATGCGCTTCACGGCATCCGGATGGATGCCGGACAGTGCCCGGACCTTGTGCCGGCCGCGGCCGTGCTTGGAGCGCTTTGCGAGGGGACAATGCGCGTCGAACACGCGGAACGGCTCCGCTATAAGGAGTCGGACCGGCTTACGGCGCTCCGGACGGAGTTAAACGCCTGCGGCGCCAGCGTGCGGGAGACGGAGGACGGGCTGCGGATTGAAGGCGTCGGAACGCGGGCAAACTGCGCCGGGGGACAGGCGGATTCGTGGGGCGACCACCGGATCGCCATGGCCCTCGCGGTACTGGCCCTTCGGACCGACCGGGGCATCCGTCTGAACGGCGCCGGAAGCGTGCGCAAGTCATGGCCTTCCTTCTGGGAGGATTACAGGCGGACGGGGGGACAGATCGATGAGTGGTAACTGGGGTCAGGCGTTTCGGCTTTCGATTTTCGGCGAGTCCCACGGAAACGGCATCGGCATCGTCGTCGACGGCCTCGAGCCGGGCCTCCGGCTGGATATGGAAGAGATTCGGTTTCAGATGGCGCGCCGCAGGCCGGGGCAGAAGCTGTCGACCGCGCGCAGCGAGGCCGACGAGGTTGAGATTTTAAGCGGCGTGAAAGACGGAATCACCTGCGGGACCCCGGTCTGCGGCCTGATCCGGAACACCAACACAAGAAGCGGCGACTATGAGCTGACGAAAGACCTTGCGCGTCCCTCGCACGCGGACTACACGGGGCATGTAAAATACAGAGGGTTCGAGGACTACCGGGGCGGAGGCCATTTTTCGGCACGGCTCACGGCGCCGCTGGTCTTCGCGGGGGCGCTTGCCCGGCAGGCGTTAAAATCCCATCTTGATTTTGAAACGGGAAGCCATATAACACAGCTTTACACGGTGAAGGAAGCGGATTTTACGGAGGAGGACATCGAGGCGGACCGCCTGCGGGCGCTGCAGAACGAGAGGATTCCGCTTCGGGACCCGTCCCGCGCTGATGAAATTGAAACGGTCATCGAAGAGGCCAGGAGACAGCTTGATTCCGTGGGCGGCATCGTCGAGACCGCGATCGCGGGCCTTCCGGCAGGCCTTGGCGACCCGTTCTTCGATTCGCTGGAAAGCCGCCTCGCCCACCTTCTGTTTTCCATACCGGCGGTCAAAGGCGTTTCCTTTGGCAGCGGCTTTGCCTTCGCCGGGATGAAAGGCTCGCAGGCCAACGATGAATTCTGCCTCAAAGACGGGGCCGTTCGAACGGTATCCAATCACAACGGCGGGATTCTGGGCGGCATTACGAACGGGATGCCGGTCACGTTTCACACGGTTTTTAAGCCGACGGCCTCGATCGCAAGGCAGCAGCGGACCGTCAATCTCCGCACGATGCAGGAGGAGCCTCTGCGGATTACCGGACGGCACGACCCGTGCATCGTCCTGCGCGGGATTCCGGTTCTGGAAGCGGCCGCTGCGATTGCGGCCTACGATGCGTGGAAGAGCCGATAGGAGGGATGAGAGAATGAACGAGACGAATTTGGACGCGCTGCGCGATGAAATCAGCGGGCTGGACCGGCAGATGGCGGAGCTTTTTGACCGCCGGATGCAGATTACAAGGGATGTCGCGCTGTATAAGGCGGGGCACTCGATGCCGGTGTTCGACCGCGAGCGGGAGGAGCAGGTCATAGAGCGCGTTCTTAACGCTTTTCCGAACCGGGACGAGGAGTTTCATAACGCGCTTCGGATTTTCTTCCAGACGATCATGGACCTCAGCAAGGAGAATCAGTCGCGCTGGATTCAGGCCCGGGATGTGATCGGCTATCAGGGCGTGCCGGGCTCGTTCAGCTACGAGGCGCTCGAGAAGTTTTACGGAACCGCCGCGAAAAGAAAGAATTATCTGACGTTCGAGGATGTATTCAAGGCGCTGAAGGACGGGGAAATCCGCTACGGCGTCCTGCCCATCGAGAATTCGTCCACGGGCATCATCAACGATGTGTACGATCTTCTGGGCAAGTACCGCTTCTACATCGTTCAGGAGTGCATGATCAAGGTGGAGCAGAATCTGCTGGCCGTGCGCGGCGCCGGGATTGACGACATCAAGGAGGTCTATTCCCATCCGCAGGGGTTCGCGCAGTGCGCGGAGTTTTTCGCCCAGCACGGGACCTGGAATCTGATTCCGTACCATAACACGGCGAAGAGCGCGGAATACGTAAGCGGCCTGAACGATCCCGCGAAAGCCTGCGTCGCGAGCCGCAAGGCGGCGTCCTTGTACGGCCTCGTCGTTCTAAAAGAAGACATTCAGGACATCAAGCAGAACTTCACCCGCTTCGTCGTGATCAGCCCCAATCTCGAAATCGCGAAGGACGCGGATAAAATCAGCCTTTTCTTTACGCTTTCCCATAAGGTGGGGTCCCTGGCCTCCGTCGTCGATGTCGCGGCCGCCCACCGTCTGAACATCCTTCGGGTCGAGTCGCGGCCAATTCGCGGGCAGATTTGGGAGTACAGCTTTTTTATGGATATCGAAGGCTGCGCGGACGAGCCGAACGTCCGGGACGCGCTGCGGAAGATGAAGGAGCGCTGTCTGGACTGGAAATTCATCGGCAATTATCACGGACTCTAAGATGAAAAGCGTAACGATCTATACCGACGGAGCCTGCCGGGGCAATCCGGGGCCGGGCGGGTACGGCGTCATTCTGGAATTTGTGGACGCCGCAGGCGCAGCGCACCGCAAGGAGCTTTCAAAGGGCTATAGGGAAACGACCAACAACCGGATGGAAGTGCTGGCCGCGATTACCGGACTGAGTGCGCTTACGGAACCCTGCCGGGTCGATCTGTATTCCGATTCGCGGTATCTTGTCGACGCCGTTGAAAAAGGCTGGGTCCGCAGGTGGAAGCGGAACGGCTGGTACCGCGACGCGAACCGGAAGGAAAAGGCGAAGAACGTCGATCTCTGGAAGCGGCTCGAGGCCTGTCTCGCGGTCCACGCCGTGACTTTTCACTGGGTTCGGGGGCACGCGGACAATCCCTATAACAACCGGTGCGACGAGCTCGCAGTCGAGGCGGCGCTCGACAGAGCGCACTGGGCGGAGGACAGAGAGGCATGAGGCGCCCGCCCGCCGGATTTTTTGCGGCGTCCGTCTTGTAAGTAAAAATAAAGTATGCTATGATGGGACTGCAGGGTTTCACAAAACGCCGTGAAGGAGGGTTTGTCATGAAGTGTCCGTATTGCGGAAGCATCAATACCCATGTTCTCGATTCGCGCCAGACGGAAGATCAGAGCGCGATTCGCCGCCGCAGGCAGTGCGAGGACTGTGAAAAACGCTTCACCACGTATGAAAAAGTGGAAAACGTTCCTCTTATGGTCATAAAACGGGACCATTCGCGGCAGATGTTCGACCGCGGCAAGCTGATCGAACGGATTATGCGCGCCTGTCACAAGCGGCCGATCTCAACCGCCGCGATTGAACAGCTTGCGGATGAGATCGAAAATACGGTTCGCAGTTCCCATGACATGGAGATTACGTCGCAGGAAATCGGCGAGATCGTCTTAAAGGCGCTGAAAGACCTCGATCAGGTGGCCTATGTGCGCTTTGCCTCGGTCTACCGGGATTTTACCGACGTCGACTCGTTCATGCTGGAGCTTCAAAAATTAAAAGATTCAAAAACGGGAGAATGACGATGGCTTCATGGACCGCGGAACAGCAGCAGGTGATCCGGCACCGGCAGGGGAATCTTCTTGTCAGCGCCGCCGCCGGTTCCGGCAAGACGACGGTCATGATTGAAAGGCTGTTTCAGATTCTGACCGATACGGACGATCCGACGGGGGTTGACGAGCTTCTGGTCGTGACCTTCACGAATCAGGCGGCTTCCCAAATGCGGGACAAGCTCTGCGAGCGCCTCGGGCAGGCCTTTGAGGAATCGGGCGATCCGCGTCTGCTGCAGCAGCTTAAGATGCTGCCCGCCTCCTCCATCATGACGATTCACGCGTTTTGTCTGCAGTGCATACGAAATTATATAACCCGGATCGAAGGACTGGATCCGGGTTTTCGCGTCGCGGACGCCATTGAGGCCGAACTGCTGCGAAGCGACGTACTGGAGGAGGTCCTCGAGGAGTGCTACGGCTTTGCGGCGGACAATCCGGACAGGGAAGAGGCGGCATGGTTTACCGCGCTGGTGGATCGCTACGGCGGGCCGCGGGGAGACCGGAAACTCGAGGAGCTGATCGAAAGTACGCGTTCATTTCTAAGCG
>CAYUPA010000184.1:1602-4273 GCA_964446565.1 uncultured Lachnospiraceae bacterium | reverse complement strand
GGAAGAGAAGGAAGAAGAGGAAGAGGTAGCGGAGGAAGAGAAGGAAGAAGAGGAAAAAGAGGAAGAAGAATCCGATTCGTAACCTTTCGCTTTATCCCGCGGCGGAGCCTGCGTCCGGAAGTATGGCGTGCGCTTTCAGCCAGTCAATCAGCAGATAATCATACTGGGCGTAGAGGTGTACGCCGTCGCTCGTATAATCCGCGTTCAAATACCCGTTTTCATCACAGACGGCCTCGTTCATATCCATATAGAAGATGCGCCGTCCGCTTATCCGTTCCGCGATTGCGCAGTTCTTGGCGTTGATATTATCGTTATTGATGATCTCACTGCCGTCGGACTGCGCTTTTGTCACGTTCAGAATCGCGAGGAGTATGATCTCCGCCTGCGGCTGCAGCTTCCCTATTTCTGCGATGTTTTTCTCATATTGTTCCGCGTAATTTTCCGTAATAAATCCCAGTTCGTTGATTCCGCTCATGATAAAAATCTTGCCGTAAGAATGCGAGCGCAGCCAGTCCGGCAGCGTCGCGGACGTTTCGCCGTTGTCCAACTCGTCCGTCATCATATTAAACACCATAAGCCCCGTTTTATACATAAAATCGGCATTGGGCAGATTCGCGTAATAAAACAGGCCCTCTACTCTTGAATCGCCGATAAAAAGCGCGTCGTCAAAATAGGAATCGTCCGCCGCCGCGTATGGATACGCGGTCGTAAGCGGTGTTTTGCCGGGATCGGAATAATAGTCGGACCGAGGCTCGGAAGGCGGTCTGGGAGCGAATCGAATTGTAAACGGGTCCCCCGAATTCTCCTCCATGCTTTCGCCGCCTCCACCGGATTCTGAACCACCGCTATCCGAAGATGTGGAACCATTGCTTTCCCCTGCTTCAGGACCATTGTTTTCCCCCACTTCAGACCCATTGCTTTCCCGGGATTCGGAGCCGCCGCTTCCCGAAGATGCAAGGCCGCCGCTTTCCGTTGATTCGGAACCGCCTCCGGAGGTTCCGTCGCCATGTCCCCCATTGCCGGACCAATCGCCGAAGGCGCTTTCGTTCTCCGCAAAACTCTCCACACCGGCAGGGTCCGAGGAGGCTCCGAAAAGCCGGTTTCGCAACGAAACGCCCGCTTTCCATACGTCAAACCCGATCAGCGACAGAATCAGCAGCAAAGCCAAAGGACTTTTTTTCAGTATACGTTTCATTCTGTTTCTCCCCTTGGATTAAAAGCCCAGATACATAAAGGGGTTTTGATTCCCAAGCGAAATCTGATACACCGAATACCAGAACAGCAGGAGCAGCACAATCTTCACGCCCCAGTTTTTATAATTCCGGCGAAGGAAGCGCAGCGGCAGGGGCGTGCAGCAGACGGCGCAGAGCAAAAACAGCCACCAGTATGACGAAAGCAGATTCATAAACCGGGCCGTGCCGTTTACGATCACGCTCCCCGCAAGCGGCACGCCGATCATCCGCAGAAGATACAGTCCGACCTGATGGAGGTCCGTCATGCTGAAAATCACCCAGCTGACCGGAATGATCACCAGCATGTACAGATGGCCCAGAACCTTGCTTTGGGTTAGAGCCTGCAGGTAAAACTGCTTTTCAAGGAAGAGCAGGACGAAGAAAAACAGACCCCATATAAGGAAATTTCCGCTCGCCCCATGCCAGAATCCTGTCAGGAGCCAGACGATCAGAAGGTTCAGCGTCCTGCGGCCGTTCCCCTTCCGGTTGCCCCCAAGCGGTATGTATACGTATTCGCGAAACCAGCGCCCCAGCGTAATATGCCAGCGCCGCCAGAACTCCGTCGCGGATTTGCAGCAGTACGGACTGCGAAAATTGACGGGGAGCCGGAATCCCAGAATATGGCCAAGCCCGACCGCCATCAAGGAATAGCCGAAAAAATCAAAATAAATCTGCATGGAGTAGCCCCATGCTCCGAGCCACGCCGTCGGCGTATTGATGCCAAGGACACCGGCGACCTGTATGGTATTCCAGAGCGTAGCCATCTTATCCGCCAGAAGTACCTTATACGCAAGCCCCAGGGCGAAGACCGAGGCGCCCCATTCGATTTTGAGCAGATTGCTCTTCCTCTGCTTCAGGTCCCCCTCGATTTCACTGTATTTCGTGATCGGACCCATGGTGAGTTTCGGAAACATCATGATATACGTCGCGAACGGAAAGATGCCGGATAAGACGCCTGTCTCTCCCCGGTATGTATCGATGACAAAGGACGCCATCTGAAACGTATAAAAACTGATGCCAAGCGGGAGCGCAAGACCGAAAAAAAGCCCCAGGAACTTGAAGACGGCCAGCATTCCGAAATTAAACATGAGAGCAAGCACCAGCAGGCTCTTCCGCTGCGTTTCCTTTTTCTGCCGGCTTCGCGCGGGCCCGTCCGCCGGCGCTGTTTGGCAGATTCGCTGCGCGAGCGCATAATTGATCCCGATGGACGCGAGAAGAACGAAAAGATAGACCGGTTCGCCGCAGGCGTAGAAAATCAGGCTTCCCGCCAGCAAAACGAAGTTTCGCCATCTCTCGGGGCTTAAAAAATATACGATCAGAAAGGCGGGAAGAAAATACAGTAAAAAGGGCAGGGTTGAAAAACTCACAACGTCCTCCTGTGATTAAATGATATAAAACCAGCTGTCGTCAAGGCCGGCGTCCGGCATTGACGCCTCGCC
>CAYUPA010000184.1:0-1592 GCA_964446565.1 uncultured Lachnospiraceae bacterium | reverse complement strand
GCCGCGCCCGCGGCCCTTTACGTTTAACTCCTGATTCCGGATGCTGACACGGGCGTCTGGCTCCACCGACGAAGTGATAAACGCGTTGCTTCCGATCACCGCGTTTTTCCCGATCACGGTTTCGCCGCCGAGAATGGAGGCGCCCGCGTAGATGGTCACGTTGTCCTCGATCGTAGGATGCCGCTTTTTATTGCGAAGGCGCTGCCCGGCGCGGGTCGAAAGCGCGCCGATTGTCACGCCCTGATATATCTTTACATGCGACCCGATGACGGAGGTCTCGCCGATCACAATGCCGGTCCCGTGATCGATGAAAAAGTATTTTCCAATGACCGTTCCCGGATGGATATCGATTCCTGTGCGGCTGTGCGCGTATTCCGTCATGATACGCGGAATCAGCGGCACGCCAAGCGCATAGAGTTCATGGGCGAGCCGGTTGACCGTAATCGCGTAAAGGCCCGGATAACACAGCACGATCTCGTTTCGGTTGTAAGCCGCGGGGTCGCCGTCAAAGGCAGCCTCCACGTCCGTCCCCACATAGTCGCGGACCTCAGGAATCCGCCGCAGAAACTTCAGCGTAATCGCGTGCGCGCTCTCCTCGACTTTTTCGTCCGCGAGGCCTTCATACTCCGCCACCTGCCGCAGAGCGATCCCGATCTGCTTTTCCAGATTGTAAACCACGTCCTCGATCAGCACACTCAGCTGGTTGTCAGGATTATAGAAACGATAGTGCTTTTCCCGGAAAAATCCCGGAAAAACAATTCGGATCAGCTTCTGCAGAACGTCCAGTATGATATCGGTATCCGGCTGTTCGAACATGTCCATCCGGTTGATATACCGCTCTTCATCGACGTAATCCTTGAGAATTTCATCGACAACCTCGCGCATTTCCTGCGCCGACGTCTTATGGTCCATACTCAGCAGGCTCCTTCTTCTTCGAGTTTCCGCATATTCTCATTCGTAGGAAGCGTCCGGTGTCCGAGTCCGATCGCGATTTCATTCAAATGAAGAAGCCCGATGCTTAAAAAGATGCAGACGCTCAAATGTTCGTCCTCGCGGGCGATGCCGATCTTCCCGCCGATATTGAGTCCGAGAGCCTTCTGCGATACCTGCATCAGCGCCTCTTTCGTCGCGCCCGCAACCGCGCCTTCATGCAGATGGCAGTTTTCAATCACCCCGGTCCGCTTCGACGCTACCAGAGCGCGCTCGACGATTTTGGGAATGGATTCCAGAAGCGATCCGCCGATATCCGCGGCCGCCGCTTTGACGCCCCGTTCCGCAAGAGCCTCGATCATCTGTTCTTCCGCGCTTCTTGAAGACGTTATGGCCACTTTAATAGCCGCGCGCGCAACCTCCGTACTTTGTGAACGCATTTCGATTTCCTCCTCAACCCGTTTCATCTTATCATGAATGACCGCAAAAATCAACGGAGCCGCCCGAAAAAGAGGCGAAGGGGCGAAGGGAAATTTACGAGGGAAATTTACGGGGAAATGTATAGAGTAAAAGCAAGTGAAGTGAAAAGTTAAGTTCCACATTCCGGGGGGAATAGTAGAATTTAGTCTTTCCTGAAATTCCACTTGAAATATAGTAGAATT
>CAYUPA010000183.1:318-4297 GCA_964446565.1 uncultured Lachnospiraceae bacterium | reverse complement strand
GTCCGGATAATCGGCACAGTCCGCAGATCCAAGCAGCCGGCCGTTTGCTTCTAGATGAAGATCTACATTTTGTTTCAGAATGATCGTTCCGGTACAGTACGTGCCGTCCTCTACCACAACGCTGCCTCCCCCCGCGGAGGAACAGGTATCAATGGCATTTTGAATCATGACGGTATTCAACGTTTTTCCGTCTCCTACGGCACCGAAATCTTTGATTGACAATTTCATGGAAATACCCCCTTGAGTTTTGCGGCAGAGAAAAGAATCTTTAAGGAAAACAAAGCCATTCCTCACCGTTACAATCGGCAGAACGCCTCATCCATCGTATCGCCTGTAACCTCGTAGGCGCGGTTCCCCACGATCTTCATATAGGGTTTGGCTTCCGGCCTGGGAAGCTGCCCCCGTTCCACCAGTTCCAGATACAGCGTCACCGGCTTTTTCTGAATGACCGGCTTCATACGAGGACAGGCCCGCACCGCCTCGGCTGCCTTTGTACGCAAAAGCGCGTACGTTTGCGCCGGAGAAAGCATACTGGCCCCAAAACAGGACATCGCCTGCTTGACCTCCGCCGTCACCACGCCGGGCAGACAGGCTCTCGCTTCCGCGCAGGCCAGATCGTCCCCTGTCACAAGGATAACCGGCTTTCCGTAATCCCCCGCGACGCTGGCATCAAATAAAATTTCGCCGGACTCCTTTCCATTGATACAAAATTTCTGCCAGCCGGCTGACGACATCGTATGCTCCAAAACCGCCCGCGGAGTCCCCGCCATGGCATGATAGCCCATCAGAACAACCGCGTCGGCCTCCTGAATATGCGGCAGCCTTACAGACCCCGTGTTTCCCAGCACCACGCGGTCTACATCGGAGGAAACCTCGTCCCACAGAATCGATCCGGCCCCTCCATGGCAGTCGCGGGCAAAAATTTGACCGGCGCCCGCCGCCTTAAACCCGGCCGCCAGTTCGTTAAGCTGCCGCGTCATATAGCGCCTGCATTCCGCATAGAGAGGATGCTGACTGTTCACCTGCTCCCTCATAAATATGCCGCCAAGCCCCTCGGCGTCGATCATAAACAGAATATTCATATTCTCTCCTAACCCGGATAAGCCGGAACCGGAATAATCCTTCAATCCCGCTATTCCACCCATTCGCCGTGAATCATCACGGCTTTTACCTTGATATCCTGATCGAACAGGCAGAGATCCGCGTCGTACCCAACCCGGATCGCGCCTTTCTTTTCCGTCCGGTTCATCATGCGCAGCGGATAGTCCGTGACCATCTGGACCGCCTCCGTAAGAGGAATTCCGGCGGAGCACATCGTCCGGACGAGCCGGTCCGCCGTAGCGATGCTCCCCACAAACGCTTCCCGATCGAGCATCTTGGCGACGCCGTCCTCCACGATGAAGGGCTGCGCCTCCTTCGCGCTCACAATTTCGCCGCCGGTTTCTTCCATTCCCGCGGCCCGGATGGCGTCCGTAATCAGGGCGACAGTCCCTTCCGGTTTGATTTTATGAACCAGTTTCAGCAGAGAAAGCGGAAGATGACAGCCGTCCGCGATCAGCTCCACATTCATCCCATCCAGGTAAAAAGCCGCTTCCACGATCCCCGCGACCCGAAAGCCTTTTCGGCGGAAGACGGGACTCATACCGGAATATAAATGCGTCACATGATGAAATCCCAGTTCATACGCTCGAAGCACCGTATCAAAATCCGCGTCGGAATGTGCGATGCTGAGCACAATTCCGTTCTCTTCCGCAAAATGCGCAAACTCCTCAACGCCCTTTTTCTCCGGCGCGACGCTCCAACGGCGGATATGACCCTCGGAGGCTTCATACAGGGCATGATATTCTTTGGGATCGAACTCCCGAATGGCATCCGGATACTGGGCGCCGGCCTGCGCGGGGGACAGATACGGTCCCTCCATGTGAAGACCCAGAAGATTGCAGCGAATCCGCTCATCCTGTAAGGCGCGGCAGTACCGCCGCACGGCCTTACGCGCGGTATCCATCCCGCAGGACGAAAGCGTCGGCATGACCGACGTGGTCCCGTGCTTTACATGCACGGACAAAATACGGGAATACGCGTCCCCATCCTCATCCATATAATCGCTTCCGCCGCCGCCATGCTGATGAATATCCACAAAGCCCGGGGATACATACAGACCGCTGGCATCAACGTCGCGGCACGGCACAGGGCCGCAGCTCGCGGCGGGGTCCCGGCACGCATCAGCGTCGCGGCTCGCACCGATGTCGCGAAATGCATCAGCATCACGGTACGGCGCTTCGCCGGAAAATACGGGGCCTTGTCCGATCGCCGCGATTGTCCCGTCCTCAATCCAAACGTCCGTATTTTCAAGAATCCGGTCCCCCGCGAGGACATTTCCCCCTCGAATTCGAGTCCACTGCGCGTTCTTCTGCATTGTCATTCCTCATTCGCTTTCGCCTGAATCCACAGCGCGGTCCGGGTCGAACGGATCACGCTTTCCGTTTCGCAAAACGTGTCTTCCTGAATGTCCCGCAGGAACCGGTCCAGATAATCCTCAGCAGGCGCAAGCCCTTCCAAAATCTGCTCCGCGTCGGCGCCTTCCTCGTAGACCGCAACGTGTTCGTCCCTGCCGCCGCTGAATCGTATCAGCCCTCGTTCGCACCACAGCTTGAACTCCCAATAGGTCGGCATGGAAAAAACCTGCGTCGGCGCGGAATAGGATACGTCCGCCATGACCTCCGTACCGTCCGCGAGGCGGGCCATGAATACCGCGCAATCCTTAAAATCGGGATGACGGTTCGCGTACGCGTTCCATGTCCGAATCCCGTCGATTTGCTGAAACTCGCTCCCCGTAAAACGGCGCACGAGATCGATGCCGTGTATCGCGAGATCGTTGATCGTCCCGCCATGCATTCCCTTTTCAAAATACCAGGAAGGACGGTTCGCATAATCGATGCAGTGCTGCCCGCCAAACGAAATGCTGCGAATCCGCCCCAGCCGTCCCTGCCGCAGCACTTCTTCTGCGCGCAGGACGGCGGGATGATCGCGAAGATCGAGCATACAGCCGATCTTCACCCGGTTCTCCTTCGCGGCGTCCTCAATGGCCGCAAGCTCTTTCAAGTCCGTACACAGCGGCTTATCGGCGATCACATGCTTTCCTGCCTGAACGGCTTTCAAAACCGCGTCCCCCCGCAGGCCGAACTTACTTCCGACGGCCACGATGTCGATATCCCGCTTCAGCCAGTCTTCATAGCCTGCCGGATCGATCCGGATGCCAAGACGACCGCTGACATCCTCCGCGGCCTTCTCATCCTCCTCGATACAGCCAGCTGTCGTAAGGTCCGGTCTGCGGGCGACTTTCGCGTACAGGGCCTCGATATGACGGTGCTGAAAACCGCAGAACAGAACCTTCATCCCTGCGGCCCGCTTTCTTTTTCAAGATCGCCCGCGCAGCCGCGGTCAATATACATCCGGACGTCGCCCGACCGGCGCAGGATGCTGGCCGGACAGCCCGGGTTCACGGTTCCAAGCAAAGTCTGTCTTACCGCGGAGCGCTTCTTTTCGCCGGGCACCACACAGAAAATATGCCTTGCGGAGGTAAGCAGCGGGCACGTCAGCGTGAGCGCCTGTCTGGGCACATCGTTAAGCGTCGGAAAGCATCCGTCATGCACCTGCTGCATCCGGCAGACCGCATCCAGCGTCACGACCTTCATCGGCAGCGGATCCTGAAAATCCGCTGCGCCCGGATCGTTAAACGCAATATGGCCGTTCTCTCCGATTCCCATAAACGTAACGTGAACGGTACGCTCCTTAAGCAGTCCGCCGTAGCGAAGAGCCTCCATCTCCGGGTCCGCGAGCCCGTCAATCAGGTTCACGCTTTTCAGCGGAACCTTTTCAAAAAAGGCATGAAGCAGAAAGCCGCTGAAAGAGCGAGGATCGCCGACAGGAAAACCGATATATTCGTCCATGTGCCACGCGTTGACCCGATGCCAGTCAA
>CAYUPA010000183.1:0-308 GCA_964446565.1 uncultured Lachnospiraceae bacterium | reverse complement strand
GCCGCCGCAAAGATGCAGTTGATCTCCTCTTCTTCCTGAAGCAGTCCCCGAAGGCACTGCGCCGCGTCTTCCGCCGCAAGGCGGCCCATTTTCGCACGGCTTTCAGCAATCGTCAGGCGCACATCGTCATATCGCCGCATCCCGTACTCCCTTCTACAGTCCTTTTCATAGTCCCTTCCGCAGACCACTTTCGCAGTCGCTTCCGCGGTCTTTTCCAAAGTCCTTTTCACACTCTTTTCTACAGTTCATGTACCGTTTCCAGCGCCCCGCTCTTCGCGGACCGATCAAGAGCATTCAGGATCGGAACG